>NZ_JFCC01000019.1:0-49560 GCF_000582925.1 Acinetobacter sp. 1294596
TATGAGTTGTATCTGGCAGTTAATGATATTGATCACACGAAGACAAAAGCAGCTTCGCCGCAAACAAATGGTATCTGTGAGCGTTTCCATAAGACGATTTTGCAGGAGTTCTATCAAATTACGTTTAGGAAGAAGCTTTATAGCTCATTGGAAGAATTACAAGTTGATCTAGACGATTGGCTGAAATTCTATAATACTGAACGGACTCATCAAGGAAAAATGTGCTGTGGTCGTACACCACTTGAAACTTTACTTGATGGAAAACGGATTTGGGCTGAGAAGAATTTAGCTCAAATTTAACCTGACAGGCACAATAAAAAATGGGTAACTGTCAGATCAGGTTTGAGCTAGTACAGTTTAACAATACAAATGGGAGCTTTAGGCTCCCATTGTCAACTTCGTATAACACCCATCATGTTAATTTTAGAATTTCTTAAAATCAAATAACCATAACTGATCTATTTAACATACGGCCAAACGACAGGATCAACATAATCTTCATCAATATGGTAGCCCTGTGCCATAACTTCTTTTTCATCAATTTCCCTTGATTTTTTATTTCTTCTCAACTCATTTGTAAATGCTTGTTCTAACTCTTTTGATGTCATTTTATAAGTATCAATATTATTCTCTGAATCATCCATTGAATTTCTTTCATCATAGCGAATTGTATTGAAAGTATAATGAACCATATATTGTTCTTTACCATCTTCAGTTTTTTTAGTTTGTTTTATACTCAGATCCAAAAGGATACCATTGCCATATAAGCGGTAGCCGATCGAGTTTCCTCCAACTGTATTTATTATTTTTTTCCATTCTTCATAATTAAAGATATAAGTCGGATCAATGACATCACCTGATTCCATTAGATATCGAATATTATCTTCTTTTGCTATTCGTGCAGAAAAACGATAGAAATAATTTTTCCACTCGGCCTGATTAATTTTTTTCATTAAATCAACATAAGCTTGATAGGCTTGTTCAGGATGTACAAACTCTTCTTTGTTTAAGTCTGCATTGATAGTCATCACCTCAATACCTTCTTCCCCATGAAAAGATGCTCCGAGTACTGAAAAAACATGATTAATGGTCAAGCTACTTATACTATTCTCGATTTTAATTTGGCCTAAGTTCGGTAGTGAAAAATCTAATTCTCGAAAACTCGCTACTGGGTGATTATCTACCGTCCCTTGATTGTAGTGAGTAAAATCTTTAAAACCTTGTGGACCAAAATGTAGTGAACAAGGTTGCTGATTCATTGTATTGTTCTCTGTATTTTTTGTATTAGATTGACAGCTTAAAAGGAGGAGTCCGAATATGAAGACAAAGATCAAGTTAAAATAGGTCTTAAATTTTTCCATCATTACTGTCCTTACCAATATTAAAATCAGCTTTACTGTTACCCATCCTGCAATAATTGCGAGTTCCTTTTCTAAAAATTGCTATTTTATGATTAACTTTTTTATAGCTTTTATCTAGATATGAAAAATTCATCGAGTCTTCATTTTGCTATTTATAATTGATATAATACTTATAGTTTGAATTAAAATAAAAGTATTTAAACTATAATTTTTTTGCTTCCTATTAAAAGTTATTTTGATCTTTGTATTGGGATAATCGTTCCGATATTTAATACAAAAAATAATTTTTTTAAATAATTAGCACTATAAAATTAGAAATAAACCAAGATAATAAAATAGACTATTTTTCATTTTGCTAGTTCCGGTTTATAAATTAATTAATATTGATATTTTTCGATATAATCACAGCTGTTATTAACACCAGTTAATCAAACATATTAATTTTTTCTAAAAGCATAGCAATCTCATCTTCCATCGCTTGCTTTATTTTCTATAAGGTAGGTTAGTAGAAATTATAAATAATAACTTTATGTAAAAAAACACTTAAGAATAACTAACCTATATAAATTAATAGAAATTTTTCTGTGAAATAATTCACATTTTTTACAAAAAACGTTAATTAAAAAACCTATATTTTCAATTACTTATTAATAGAAATATAAATAAAAATTATTTTTACATTATATATCAAATACTTAATTTTAAAATCAATAATATTTATTTGTCAGTTTTTATTTGATATAAAGCGAGTGTTTTTTTGTATCTAATTCGTATTAAAAGTATTATTTTCATAATTGGGGTCTCTCATGAAAAAAAAGTTAAAATTCTCTTTATCTACTTTAGCTATTGCTATTTCCATAAACTCTTATGCTGATGTACTTATTGGAACAGATCAAAATAATGTTTCAGTTAATGTCAATACTGATGATGGACGTATTGGTACTTTTAGCGTTTATAATGGTACCAATACGATGATAGAAACATTTAGCTCAGGCAAAGAATCTACTTTTATTCGTACATATAGTGGAAACCAACTTACTTTGAATAATGATGGTATTTCCCTAGCTAATTCAAATAACGGCGTATTGACTTTATCGGGTGTAGCTGCTGGAACAAGAGCTACTGATGCTGTTAACTATTCACAATTATCTAATACAGTTACTCAAACAAATGCCATCACTCTCGCATCAGCAAATACTTACACAGATACTGGTTTGAATACGGAACGTAATGCCCGTGTATTGGCAGATGCTACATTAAATACCCGTATGGATGCTGTAGATACTGCGCGTATTGATGGCGATGTCGCTACTCTCGCGTCAGCAAATACTTATACAGATACTGGTTTGAATACGGAACGTAATGCCCGTGTATTGGCAGATGCTACATTAAATACCCGTATGGATGCTGCAGATACTGCGCGTATTGATGGCGATGTCGCTACTCTCGCATCGGCAAATACTTATACAGATACTGGTTTGAATACGGAACGTAATGCCCGTGTATTGGCAGATGCTACATTAAATACCCGTATGGATGCTGCAGATACTGCGCGTATTGATGGCGATGTCGCTACTCTCGCGTCAGCAAATACTTATACAGATCGTCGTTTTAATAATATTCAAACTAAATATCAAGCAGCAGTTGCATCTAGTATCGCTATAGCCTCTTTACCACAACCAACTCAACCAGGCGGAAGTATGGCAAGTTTCGCTCTTGGTCAATGGGAAAGTGAACAAGGTTATGCAGTTGGAGTAAGTGGAATTACTGAAAATAATAAATGGGTATACAAAGCAGCTGGCACTGGTAATAGTCGCGGAAACTTTGGTGGAGGTATTTCTGTTGGTTTTCAGTGGAAATAAGAATTAGTGATAATTTAATAAGATCATTGTTTAAAAGTAAAACCCCTGGCGTCCTGCCGGGGGTTTTCGTATCGGGTAACTAGGTATAACTCCTGTTGTACCTCACGATCCTGGTGCCTGAACCTATCATTATTGTTTTATGTTCTGGAACATCCTGTTCCTGTATTACTATCATAAGGAGTTTTTCCTATCTTGGTCAGCCGCAAAGGTCCAATATTGTTGTACGCTTTCACCTACAAAAACGCTTAAATTTTATCCCCAACAAAGGGGAATAATTTTAATACTTAAAGCCCGGTAAACAGGACCAAAAACCTAGAATTGATTATTTTCTAATTAATTTTTGTGGTAATAAGTTACTGATTTTAATAATAAATCGTCAAGTTATTTCAGAAATGCTGATTGAGTCTATTCTGAAGTTATTTAAAATATATAATTAATTGATTTAAAAGGTTTTTACCTAAAATATTTCGTATAACAGCCATTATGTTAAATGGGAAAGATTATCCTCATTAATGATCCCAAAAGCTTTTCTCCATGCCTGAGGGCTGGTACCATATTTTTCACGAAAATTTTTTCTGAATGATACGGTATTATTAAAACCTGAAAGCTCGGTTATCTTTTCGATAGACAAGTTCGTCGTTTCTAAAAGTTCACAACTTAATCTGATTCTTTCAGTATTCAGCCAATCGACTAAGGTCATACCTGTCGCTTTCTTAAAGTGCCGTGTGAACGTCCTGCGTGTCATATGTGTCCGTTCAGCTAGGCTTTCAATATTATGTGGTAAAGCTAAATTCTTTCTTAAAAAATCAAGTAATAGGTTAATTTGTGCATCTTGGCTCGATTCTGCGACTGGCTGTTCAATAAACTGAGCTTGCCCACCTTCACGGTGAGATGGGATCACCATTACTCTAGAGACTTTATTGGCAATTTGTGCATTATAGATTTCACGTACCAAATACAAGCAGCAGTCCAACGCTGCGCCTGTTCCAGCAGAGGTTACGATCCTTTGGTCTTCTACATATAGGGCGTCATGATCAAGCTGAACCTGTGGAAATCGCTCACTAAAATCTTGTTCAGCCATCCAGTGCGTAGCTGCTTTTTTATGGTCAAGTAAACCAGCATATGCTAATGCATAAGTTCCATAGCATAACCCTACAATTCTAATTCCAGTCTGATATGCACAATTTAGGGCATCGATAAGCACTTGTTCAGGCTCATGATTAAAATCATCCCATCCAGGAATAATAATAAGATCCGACTCTTTCATGAGTTCGATCCCACCATCCGGGATAATTATCATAGACTGTTCGGTTTTTACCGGTTGGCCATCTAAAGAAAAAATTTTCAGATCAAATAAGCGTTTATCTTCAATCTTGATATTGAAAATGATATGCGGGATAGAGAAGTGAAATGGATTTATATTGGGATAAACAAACAATCCAATCACTGGTATAGTCATTCGATCTACCTCCCTAAAATAATAAATATAGCATGTTGTCCCAATAGTTTCGATGATTGTCCTTAAGGACAGTTTTTTTGTTTGATGTTTTTAAGCATGATTCAAGTATGATTAAATGATTGGTTCTGGAACATGAATAAAATTTTAAGTAGCTCTGTTATTGCCCTCTCTCTGGCAATGGCTTCAGTCCATTTATATGCGAATGATAACGTGGTTCAGCGAGATACTTCTAAAGTGACGCATATACAAGAAATTCGCAATGCAACGATTAAAGTAACCTATGCTGATACGACTTTTTTAATTGACCCAATGTTTGCTAAAAAAGGGTTCTATGAAGGTTTCCCTGATACTCATCGTAGCTATTTACGGAACCCATTAGTCGATTTGCCTATCAAGCCCGAAACGATTTTAGAAGGTGTAGATGCGGTAATCGTGACCCATACCCATTTAGATCATTGGGATGATGCAGCACAAGCGACTATTCCGAAAAACATGCCTGTGTTTGTACAGAATAAAGAAGACCAGAAAGTCATTCAGTCACAAGGCTTCAAAGATGTTCGTGTATTAACGCAAGAGACCTTTGAAGGGATTAAGCTCACTAAAACTGGTGGCCAACACGGTACTGATGCCATGTACCGTATTCCTAAGCTTAAAGCTGGATTAGGCGAAGCAATGGGGGTGGTATTTGAAGCTGCTGGCCATGAAACTGTTTATGTAGCAGGAGATACCATCTGGCGTTCTGAAGTTGATCAAGCGATTCAAACATTTAAACCTGATGTGATTGTCTTGAATACAGGTAATGCCTTAGTTAATGGCTTTAAAGAATCCATTATTATGGGGAAAGAAGATACTTATCTCGCAACTCAGAAAGCACCAAATGCCAAAGTCATTGCTGTTCACATGGATGCCATTAATCACATGTCGGTAACACGTGCTCAGCTTGCAGAATATGTAGAAGACAAAGGGATCCAAGATAAGGTGTTAATTCCTATCGATGGTGAAACGCTCTCTTTCTAAAGTAACTTAAAGAAGTGGAAGCGTTCCACTTCTTTAAAATCCTAAGCAGAACAAAACAAATATTAATTAAGTAAAGGAACAGATATGTCAAAATCAGCTTTATTAGTTATCGACTTACAAAATGAATATCTACCTACAGGTAAATTACCATTGGTAAATATTGAACAAGCCGCTGCTAATGCTGTGAAAGTAATTACTAAAGCCCGTGAACAAGGCACTCAAGTGATTCATGTCCAACATATTGCTGATGCTGAATCTCCTATATTTGAACCCAGCTCAAACGGTATTGAATTTCAGAACACAGTTAAGCCGCAAGAAGATGAAGCTGTGGTCATTAAAAATCACATCAATGCGTTCTTAAACACTACTCTCAAAGAAATTTTAGATAGCAATCAAGTGACTGAGTTAGTCGTGATTGGTGCTATGAGCCATATGTGTGTTGATGCTGCTGTACGTGCTGCTTCTGATTTTGGTTATAAGGTAAAAGTGATTCATGATGCCTGTGCAACGCTAGACTTAGAATTTAATGGCGTCAAAGTGCCTGCTGGTCATGTCCATGCAACATTAATGGCCGCTTTTGAATTTGCATATGCTCAAGTGGTATCAACTGAAGATTATATTAACTAAAGATTAACATTTTCTAAAATTAACATAATACTGTTTATAGAAGGCTAAAAAATTTGGTTTAATATATTGATTTATATATGCTTCATAAATTTTAAGCCTAGATGCATATCTGGGCTTTTTTAAGTATGTATAAGCACGCTTATATTAAATAAATAATTTTCTTAATTTCTTTCGAGTTTTAACATACTTTTAGCAAGATTTTCTTTACCAGTTTCCTTTAAATTTTTAATTACAGAATCGAAATCTCTTTTTTCTCTATTTTGGCTTAATTTTGACTGAGCTTGTATCCTAGATATATTTATTTCAAAAACAATTAGTTCTTTTAATTGATCCATTAAATACTCTTTAGGGGCATCCGACATTTTCCATCCTGAATTACCATTAGCTTTTTCTTCACTTATTTTCGTTAGCATGCCGACAGCAGATAATTTACTTTTATTATCTATGAAATAAGTTATATTCCCATATATATGAACAACCTGATAGTTCCAAGTAGGTACTTTTTTGTGGTCTTCAAATTTACTTGGGTAATAATTTGCTGAAATATAAGCATCCTCACCCTTAAAGATACATAGAACTTCCTGATCATCAGAAACAAGTATCCTCATATCATTATTTACTGCAATATGACCAATTAAAGTATTATCCGTTTTCATAATTAAGGGCACATGTGTTGCAATAAGCCCGTCTTTAGTATTAGCAACTATACACGCTAAAGGATAATTTTTAATAAGGTTCATTATCTCTTCTGTGCGTACTTCTTGAAAATCATTTGGAATATACATTTACTTATCTGACTCAACTCTAATTTAAAAATAGAATTTGGATTCGTTAAAATATAATTTAATTCTCCCAAAATTAATATGATACAAGTTATAAGAATTCACAGAACATGGCTTTGAGCTGGGCCCTTTTTATCAAAGAGTATAGTAAAGTGGAGGAAAAGTGGTAGTTGATCTGAATAGCTACATTGTCTTACCAAAATGCAGTCAATTCCAATCTGTCTTTTTATATGCGGTCTCTGGCGTAAATGCTAGCATAGAAATAGTAATATCTGTTTTGGCAAAAATGCTCTTTAATCCCTCATTTCCTGTATAACATTCTATATTAGAGATACTTTTAGATGTTCTGCGCCATCCATATACATTAGAACTATTATCAATCAACTTAATAGTGGCAGCAGCTCCTAGTTCTCCCAAACCGAGCAAGGAAACTGTTTTTTCAGATGCTATCTATTCCTGTGGCTACCATATCTTTTTCTCCTGTTGTTTAGCATAACTTGGCATGTCACGATATAAATATAATGTCCATGTCACAACGAGATAAGATACGTTTTGCAATTTCAAGAGATCCTCTAGCTTCAATTTTTTTAATGACCTGCAAAATCTCAGAAGCTTGAATTTGATTGATTCGTTTATTTGCCAGAGTAATATAAAACTCATCCAATGAAGCTCGAACATTACTGATGTGTTTGGATGACCAGGTTTCTTTTTGATTATTGAACCAATCTTTTGCGACTTCCTTAAAATAAGGCTGCTCCTGCTCGACCTCAGTTATATTTTTGAGTTTATATCTCAGATCAAGCGCGATCTCCCTTGCACGCTTTAAACTTAGCTCAGGATAGATACCTAATGCTTTGGACTTCCTTTGTCCATTTTCCGTGTATCTGATAGACCAATATTTTTTGCCATTTGGATCGATTCGTAAAGACAGACCATTAATATCAGAAAGGCGGTACTGTTTTTCCTGCGGTAATGCTTTTTTACACAGCACATCGGTAAGCGACATATCTTTGTCCCACATAATTAAACTTATTTAGTGGGTCAAATTGTCCCAATTTTGACCCTTATAAAGCAAAAATAGGGTCAAACAGCTTAGGACAAGGTCGGACAACACAGCCAATAAAAAAGCCTCTAAACATTGAGTTTAAAGGCTTTTTTGGATCCCGATGGATTACTTCGGAAAGAATTTTGGTGGAGGTGGCTGGAGTCGAACCCGCGTCCGCCAGCACTACACTCGAGAATACTACATGCTTAGATATCGTCTACTTTTTTAACTCTTTGTGACCCGACGAACAGGGTACAAATCGCGATCCTCTTAATTTAGTACAAAACCCCGAGGCTTGGTTTTATACGGACTTGTGTGCGTGCGCTTCAGTCGGACTCCCTAACCACAAGTATTCAGAGAGGCGGACAAGCTGCCCTTAGGCAGCTAGAGCGTATGATTCGTCGTTTGCGACTAAAAAATGCAAATTTGATTTACGAGAGAAAATGCGCTCTCGGCATGCATCTATGAGTTTCATCACCAGCGTCGAAGCCAGAGACACCCCCAAGTTACGTTCCTATCTTAGCATACTTTTACTGATTTACCATGCCGTAATTCATTAAAATCAAGAGCGAGATAGGTTTAATACTATAATTGCGGTAGTATTTTATTTTTCAAGTTCTTCTTATAAAAACATGAGTTATTTATTAGCACTCGATCAGGGAACAACTTCCAGCCGGGCAATTATTTTTGATGAATCAGGCCGCATTCATGCCACTGCACAGCGTGAAATTCATATACAGACTCCTCATTCCGGTTGGGTGGAACAGGATGCACAGGAAATCTGGACTACACAAATTGCCGTAGTTCAGCAGGCACTCGCCTCAGCACATTTGCTGGCGAAGGATATTAAAGCCTTAGGTTTAACCAACCAACGTGAAACTACGGTCGTGTGGGATAAACGTACTGGTCAGGCACTTACTTCTGCCATTGTATGGCAGGACCGTCGTGCATCCGGCTGGTGTAATCAGATGATTGAACAGGGCCACATGCAGTTAATCCAGGAAAAAACCGGACTGCGAATTGATCCTTATTTCAGTGCAAGCAAATTGGTCTGGTTACTCGAACATGTCGAGGGACTGCATACACTGGCTGATCAGGGACATTTAGCGTTTGGAACAATTGACAGCTGGTTAATCTGGAATCTGACGCAAGGTGCTGAACATGTCATCGAAGCGAGTAATGCTTCACGAACCATGCTCATGAATCTGCAAACCCAAAGTTGGGATGAAGAGCTTTTAGAACTGTTTAATATTCCATATTCCGTATTACCTAAAATTATCTCGTCTGACTGCTATGTTGCAGATACCGCCAGTGGACTTTTGGGCTCAACCATTCCAATCATGGGAGTTTTAGGTGATCAACAGGCTGCACTATTTGGTCAATCCTGCTTTGAGGCAGGTACAGCCAAGAATACCTATGGTACAGGTTGTTTCATGTTATTTAATACAGGCACTGACGTCCAGTTCAGTCAGAATAAGCTGCTGACCACCTTAGCTTGGCAATGCCAGAATCAAGCCCATTATGCACTCGAAGGGAGTGTCTTTATGGCGGGGGCAATTATGCAGTGGCTACGTGATGGTTTAGGGATCATTCAAAAAAGTAGTGATACTGAAAAACTGGCAGCACAGGTTAAATCCAGTGAGGGTGTAGTTTTAGTGCCTGCTTTTACCGG
Organism: Acinetobacter sp. 1294596; assembly: GCF_000582925.1. Taxonomy (NCBI): domain Bacteria; kingdom Pseudomonadati; phylum Pseudomonadota; class Gammaproteobacteria; order Moraxellales; family Moraxellaceae; genus Acinetobacter; species Acinetobacter sp. 1294596. Next base: position 9,826 of record NZ_JFCC01000019.1, read on the forward strand.
ATTAGGCGCACCGCATTGGGATAGTGAAGCACGGGCCATGATTTGCGGTATGTCACGCGGAACTACAAAAGCGCATATTGCACGTGCCTCGCTAGAAGCAATTGCCTTTCAAGTTTCTGATGTATTGTCTGCAATGCAGGCTGATCTGGATCAGCCCTTAAAAGAACTGCGTGTAGATGGTGGAGCCAGTTGCAATGATATGATGATGCAGTTTCAGGCAGATTTACTGAATGTACCAGTGTTACGGCCTAAACTACAGGAATCGACGGCATGGGGCGCCGCAGCCATGGCGGGGCTAAAAGCTGGAGTATTTAATAGTCTGGATGATCTTTCAGCTTCCTGGCAACTGGAGCGAGAATTTATACCGCAAATGTCAGAAGATGAGCGTCAGCAACATTTAGCGCGCTGGAAAGATGCCCTACAGCGGGTACGGTCCGACCTAAGCTAATTCAACAAGAATAAATAATAAAAAACCAGGCCAAGCCTGGTTTTTTCATCAGTGTGTTGGCCCCGTTGCAGCGCCTGTTTTTGGTTTTGGACACAACCAGATAATCAGGCCAGATACAACAAATACCAGTGAAAATAGCAAAAACACATGGTCAGCCGCTAATGTGAGCGCCTCTTTGTTTACCAGATTGGAAATCATCGCTAAAGCACCTTCCGGACTCATACCACTTTGGACTAATGCATGTTGTGTCGGTTCAGGGTTCAAGCTCGACACAATTTCACTGCGTGCCAGTTTGGCATGATCATCCCACATCGTGGCAGACATAGAAGCACCTATTGCACCTGCCATCGTTCGCATAAAACTCATCAGACCAGCAGCAGAGGCTATTTCCTGAGGCAATACCGACGCCAGAGCAATATTCGACAGTGGAATGAAGAAAAATGGCACTGCAAAACCTTGTAGAATCTGTGGAATTGCCAATGCCATAAAGTCTGCTTCCGAGGTCCAGAGTGCTCTCATAAAGGTCACTCCACCCAAGACTAACAGACCAAAACACGCCAATGCACGCTGATCATAACGGGTAGAAAGCTTAGCAACAACAGGAGACATGGTCAGGCTGCCAAAGCCCATTGTTGCTGTCACATATCCGGCCCAGGTCGCAGTATAGCCAATATTGATCTGTAGCCACTGTGGAATCAGCACAATACTGCCAAAAAATGCACCAAAACCAAACGATAGTGCCAGTACTGAAATCGTGAATCCCCGATGCCTGAAGACCCGTACATTTACGATCGGATTATGTTCGGTAATTTCCCATATTAAAAATACAATAAATCCGGCAATCGCAACTGCAGCCAGACTGTTGATAATATTGCTGTGAAACCAGTCATGTTCATGACCCAGATCCAGCATCAATTGCAGGGCACCAATCCAGATTACCAGCAGGATAAGTCCGATGTGATCAATCTTGAGCTTATTTAATGGAGTTTCAGCACTTTTGAGTAGGCTCACTGCTCCTAAAGCGCAAATAATACCGACTGGAATATTAATAAAGAAAATCCAGTGCCAGGAAATATTATCACTGATTGTACCGCCAAGAATTGGTCCAAGAATTGGTCCAATAACGGTAGTCATTGCCCAGAGACCCATCGCCTGTGCATGTTTTTCCTGTGGGAAAATCCGCATAAGCAGAGTCTGGCTTAGTGGCATGATCGGCCCACCAAAAAGCCCCTGCCCGATACGGCAAATGACCAGTAAGGCCAGGCTGTTTGAAAGGCCGCATAATACTGAAAAGACAGTAAACCCGATGACGCAGGCAACAAAGGTACGGACTACTCCAAAGCGGCCAGCCAGCCAGCCGGTTAATGGTACGCAGATTGCTTCGGCAACAGCATAGGAAGTAATTACCCAGGTACCTTGTGTACTTGACACAGCAAGGCTTCCAGTAATATGTGGTAATGAGACATTGGCGATGGTGGTATCAAGGACCACCATAAAGTTAGCCAGTGCCAGCACCAGCGCTGCAATCAGCAGCCGTCCGCCTTTAAGGTCGGCAAAAGGTGTGCTTTGGCTATTCATATTGAATTACCTGGTCAGGTCAACCGTTGCGTTCATGGACAGCCCTACCCTGAGCGGATGCTGTGCCAGCTCTTTCGGGTCAAGTGCAATCCGTACTGGTAGACGTTGAACCACCTTGATCCAGTTTCCTGTGGCATTCTGGGCTGGAATTAAAGCAAAAGCAGCTCCAGTTCCCCCGGAGAAGCCTAAAACCTTGCCATGATAAACCACCTCATCACCATAGAAATCTGATATCAGCTCTACAGCCTGACCGGTTCTGACTTTTGCCAGCTGACTTTCTTTAAAATTAGCATCGACATAAAGCTGGGCCACAGGAACCACCACCATCAGTGAGTTTCCTGGCGCTACACGCTGTCCGACTTGCACATTACGGCGGCTGACCACACCATCAAGTGGCGCACGTACTTCTGTCCGTTCCAGATCGAGCATCGCCTGCTCTACCCGTGCCTGGGCAATCAGCACATCAGGAGTAGAGCGTTCAGTGGCACCACGAATCAGTGCTTCGTTGGCGGCCAGTGTGCTTTGTGCTGCTTTACGGTTAGCCTCAGCTTGAGACAGACCTGCTTGTGCCAAGGTTAAACTAGCTCGTGCGGTATCTAACACGGTTCGCGCACTGCTCATTTCTTCTTTGGAAATTGCGCCTGTTTCTGAGAGCTTGCGACGGCGTTCATAATCAGCCTGAGCCTTAGCAAGATCAGCCTCTGCCTTCTTAACCTGTGCCTGAGCACTGGCAATCTCATCAGCGCGTACCGACACCTGTGAATTTAGTGACTGGCTGTTGGCCGAGGTTTGGTTATATTGTCGTTTGGCTTTGGCCAGTTCTGCCTGTGCCTGCGCCAGAGCAATTTTGGCATCACGCGGATCAATACGTACCAGTACATCTCCCTGTTTGACTTGTTGGGTATCCTTGACCAGCACTTCTGTAACCTGTCCGCTCACCATAGAGGTAATCTGGGCAGTATCGGCCCCTACGTAGGCATTATCTGTAGAAACCGAACGGCTGGCAAAGTACATCCACAATGCATAGATCAGCACCGCGACAATAAAAAGAATCGCTACAATTTTAAGAAGTTTTTTTCTTTTATTGGGAGGAGGGAGATCGCCAGAAGAAGTGACTTGCGCCGGGTCGAGATCATGAGCTTGAGCATCAGTCATAGGCTATTCCTTTTGAATATGGACCAAAGCACTGTATGGGTGAAAAGACCTTGTCTGGAGCCTATCCAACTTTTATTTGGGGCTTGTTTTTCATGCAGGGCTTTGGAGAAGGAGATGGATTTTAATGCAGCTTTAAAATAAATGTCGCAAAAAAAATGTAACTGGCGAGTTCTCTTTATATGAGAAAGCTCTACCGATTCTCCAAATAGAAACTCCAGTTTTATAGAAGTTTTAGCATTTAACTCCAAAGTCGGTTTTATCTCATCTGCATCAGGCGGTCTGCTTTAACTGTTTTTCTAATAGGCATAAGACGCAATTGCTGTAGCAATCGCCTTGTTTTCATCATTGACCATAGTCATACGCATGGTACAGCCTTTACGTCCTAATCTGAGCGTTTCAGCACGTGCAATAAAATGCTGGCCACGACCTGGAGCCAGATAATCAACCCGCATATCAACAGTCGCCAGTCGGGAAACTTTTTTAATAGTATCTGCCAGTTGCTCTGCAGGCGCGCGCTTATATAGCTCACCCATGGCAACAATACCACCGATACTGTCCAGCAAAGTTGCAGCCACACCACCATGCAGAATCTGGAAAGCCACATTACCGATCATATAAGGCTGCATTTCAATATAACCCTCAATTTGCCCTTCAACGACCCGCATAGTCATGCCATTATGCTGAAAATAGGGAGAACTATTAAATGCCTTGCATAACTGTTTAAGCACCACATCAATATCGACTTTCGAGCCCAGATGAATATTGCCAGTCCAGCTTTTATTTGTCTCGTTAACCATTTGCCCGAATTACCTTTATTGAATAAATAAATAAATACCGTCGCCCTAAACCCAGATTATGGGTCTACAATAGCGGGTAGTTTAATACTGATGATCGAGATTGTTATGACTTATACGTTCAATCGTCCTGCATTTCCTGCCACCCGCATGCGTCGTATTCGAAAAAATGAAAAAATGAGATCAATGGTCAGGGAAACGCAACTAACAGCTGATCATTTGATTTATCCCGTATTTGTGTTACCTGGACAAAATCAGAGCCAGGATATTCCAAGCATGCCGAATGTACAGCGCCTCTCTGCAGACCTATTACTAAAAAAAGCGGAACGTCTTCTGGAACTCGGAGTTTCCAAGCTGGCATTATTCCCGGTGACGCCTCAAGAAGATAAAAGCCTGACAGCTGAGGCTGCATGGCATGAAGATGGTCTGGTGCAAACTACTGTTCGCCTGCTGAAAAAAGAGTTACCTGATATGGTACTTATCACGGATGGTGCACTTGACCCGTATACGACTCATGGCCAGGACGGTATTATTGATGCTAGTGGCTATGTACTTAATGATGAGACTGTAGAATGCCTGATCAAGCAGGCATTAAGCCATGCTGAAGCAGGTGCAGATGTGATTGCACCAAGTGACATGATGGATGGACGCATTGGTGCAATCCGTCAGGCGCTTGAAGCCAATGGACATATTTATACCAGTATCATGGCCTATTCAGCAAAATATGCTTCTAGTTTCTATGGCCCTTTTCGCGATGCGGTAGGCTCGGCCAGCAATCTGAAAGGTGGGAATAAATATAATTACCAGATGGACGTAGGTAACCGTGCCGAAGCCCTGCATGAAATTGCCCTAGACCTGCAGGAAGGTGCAGACATGGTGATTGTCAAGCCAGGTATGCCATATCTCGACATTGTTCGAGAGGTGAAAGATACTTTCGGTGTACCTACTTTTATTTATCAGGTAAGTGGCGAATATGCGATGCTGGCAGGCGCGATCCAGAATGGCTGGCTGTCCGACAGTGCCATCCTTGAATCATTACTTTGCTGCCGTCGGGCTGGTGCGGATGGAATCTGGACCTATTTTGCTGAAGAAGCAGCGCTTAAACTTAAAGCCATGCAGTAAAATTCGGACAGGATAATGAAGATTGCCATTATTGGAGCCGGAATCAGTGGACTGCTTACGGCACTTGAGCTTATAGAACAGGACTGTTCAGTTGATATTTTTGATCAGCCCTACAGCGGCAGTGCCTCTTGGGCAGGCGGTGGAATCCTCTCTCCAATGTATCCCTGGCGTTATGCACCCGCTGTAAACCAGCTGGCTCAATTTGGCAAAGCTTTATACCAGGAATGGAACCAGAAGTTGCAACCAGTTTCAGGAATAGATTTTCAGATTCATGAAACCGGCATGCTGATTTTTGACCAGGAAGATTTTAGGCAGGGCCTGAGTTATAGCCAGCAATTTCAGGAGCCAATGCAAATCTGTGAGCTTGTACAGCATGAGCAGCTTCGTCAGATTAACCCGCATATTGCATCTGGTTTTAAAGAAGCCCTCTATTTCCCCCAGCTTGCCAATATTCGTAATCCACGGCTATTACAATCCATTCAGAATTATTTAAAAACGCATCCTAACGTGCAGTTTTTCGAAAATACAGCAATTCAACAGCTTGATATTCAACATGGACAAGTTGTGACTGTACGAGACCAGAATCTTTGTAGCTTCCAGGCCGATCAATTTGTACTGACTACAGGTGCCTGGTCTGAACAGTGGTCTAGACAGTTAAATATCCAGTTACCGGTACAACCGGTACATGGGCAGATGATTCTGTTCAAGACACCGGAGAACTGGTTACCGACCATGTGCATGAACCGGGTAATGTATCTGATACCACGTTCTGATGGCCATATTGTATGTGGTTCGAGCATGGCTCATCAGGGTTTTAATACTTCTATAAATTCTCAGACTTCAGAAAGTATTTTAACTGCATCTCTGGAAATGGTGCCTGAACTGGCTCAATTTCCTATTGTGAAACAGTGGGCTGGACTGCGTCCCGGTTCTCCAGAAGGTATCCCTTACATCGGAAAAATACCGGATATTAATAATTTATGGGCGAATTTTGGGCACTTCCGTAATGGTCTCTGCATGGGACCTGCATCTGCCCGCCTGCTGCGTCAGCTCATTCTTAAGCAGCCGCCCCTGATTGAGCCTCAAGTTTATTCACCTGAACGCTTAATTCCTCAAAGTTATGATAGGGTTCACTCAACGGCCAGCTAAAAGCAGATGATCATTTCTCATCTAAAAGATCGGTAAGTGCACTATTTAAATCTGGATATTGAAACTCAAAGCCTTGTTCCAATAAAGCTTCAGGCATTACAAACTGCCCATTTAATACCAGTTGTGACTGTTCACCCAGCATTGTTTTCATTACACAGGCTGGCATACTCAACAATGGTTTTTTATACAATTTAGCAGCAGCGATTTCAGCAAATTTTCTCTGAGTGGCCTGTTCCGGCGCTACCAGGTTATAGACTGCCTTTGCCTTACGCTGCTGTAAAATAAATGTAATGGCACGCACCACATCATTAATATGAATCCAGCTTACCGGCTGACGGCCATGACCGATCTTGCCGACCAGATTAAAACGGATTGGCATAAGCATCTGTGGCAATATCCCACCGTTTCTGGCAAAGACTACTCCAAGCCGGATAATACTAACCTGTTGTCCGGGATTGTTTTTTGCCTGATGTTCCCACCGCTGACATAGCTCGGACATAAAGATATCCTGCGGCGGTGAGCTTTCATTACAGTATCCGCTCCACTGTTCTTGTGGATCAATACCATAGTACCCTATCGCAGAACCTGAAATGATGCGATGTGGCTGTATCCTGTTCTGTTGTAGCCATTCAAATACTTGACGTGTTGTCTCAATCCGGCTATTGATCAGTTCAAGTTTGCGCTTTTCTGTCCAGCGTGACTGGCCAATATTCTCACCTGCCAGATTAATTACATAATCAATCGGTTCCTGACTGATCTGTTCCAAACGGTGAATATATCGCAAACCGGCCTGAGAAAAGCTTCTATTTGGATTACGTGTCAGACCAATCACCTGATAACCCTGCTGAATCAGGTAAGCAGCAAGATATTGGCCAATAAAACCGCTGGCACCGGTGATTAATACCTGTGGTTTCTGCTGTATCATGTAGTCCTCTTATATTTTTTAGTCAGATGAGCCAAATTTATGCTGAGCCATACGCTGGGCTTGTGGTCCATAGAACCAGTATGTCAGTAAATATAAAGGAATGGCCATGAGCAGACACATAATTGCAACCAGACTCAAAAATTGCGGGTGCTGAAGATACAGCATAAAATTCTGCCATATTTCCGGATCTTTTCTTGAGAACCACACTAAACCTAAAACCAGAAAACTCAGGTTATAACCCCAAAATATCAGGGTAAATCCCAAAGTCAGCCTTTTTCTTTCCTGCTGGCTTGGCGCACGGCCCTGTTGATTTAAAAACTTGTACAGGGTAATGATCATGGCGGCCATATAAGGAATAATAGTCAAAATACCGCCCAGTCCCGCTGGTAATAATGCAGCGACCACGCCTACCACTAAGGTAAGTCCCAAACACCAAAGGAAAAACCGTAAATAATATCTTGTAAGTGAGGGCATTTGACCAGTCCTAAAACAACAGATTTTTTCAGTATAAGCCGGATAAAAAGTTTTTTTAATTTTTTTGCATTTCTTTGTCAACCAAATCCGAGGACATTACGTTATATAGGGTACAAGGCCAGCAGCAACCGCAAACGATGCATGGCATCCGCATCTGTTTACGGTGGCCTTTACTTATCAAAGCAATAACTTGAACTTCATGGCGAGTGTATATCCTGGTATCACTCATCGAAGTTTCCTTCCTTGGCCGACGATTTACTCATCACTCGAATCGTCGGCTTTTATTTTGCCTGTATATTTTAGCTTGCTACTTTAAAACCCTTTATTTTTATTGATCCTTATAAGCTTTAAGCTGGCATACAATAGATTATCTGCTGGCAACTAGCCAAGTACAGGCGGAAATGCTTATAGTATAGCCTTGCAGTGGTAGCATTGAGTTTTGGGGCAGGCATGGCGGTACGTTTTTTTCATACTTCAGATTGGCACTTGGGGCAGTTTTTCTATAACCACTCGCGGCAGTATGAACATCAACAGTTTCTGAACTGGCTTATAGAACAGATTAAAGAAAAACAGCCACATGCGCTACTGATTGCTGGTGATGTTTTTGATGTGATTAATCCGGCATCTAGTGCTCAAAAGCAGCTCTATCAATTTCTGGCCGATGCGCACTCTGCTGCTCCCCATATGCAAACCCTGATGATTGCCGGCAACCATGACTCTGGTTATCGTCTTGAACAGGTTGAACCTTTACTTGAGAAATACAATGCAAAAACAGTCGGTATCGTGCGCTGGAATACCGAGCATCGTCTTGATTTCGACCGGCTGATTTTACCTATTCATAATGAATATCAAGAAATAGTTGCCTGGTGTATTGCACTGCCCTTTTTACGCCCGGCTGAAATTACCGGTCATGGTGAAGCAACCCAAGACAGCCAGCAGGCAATCGAATACATACATCAGGCACTTATTAAGGAGGCCTTGCAGCGTAAAACTGCAGATCAGGCATTAATTCTTATGTCTCATGCACATATGCAGGGTGCTGATGAATCTAAAGAGTCGGAACGGCCCATCATTATTGGCAACCATGAAGCACTTTCGACTGAACTGTTTAGCCCTGAAATTGATTATGTGGCTTTGGGCCATTTGCATAAACCACAGAAAGTCCAGTCTCCACACGTCCGTTATAGTGGCTCTCCGATTCCTCTTTCATTTAGCGAACTCAACTATAAACATCAGGTACTTGAGGTCAATATTGATCCGGCTCTATCTGAGAATAGACTCGAGATGAATGCACTTTATATTCCGCGTACTGTACAGCTACACCGCTTGAGCGGTGAACTCGATGAGGTATTAACGCAGCTAACCTTACTACCTGCAGGAGAAATTTCTGATATCGACCAGCGTGATTATCTTGATATTGAATATTATAGTCTGACTCCCCCTCCACCTGACTTACGCAAAAAAATTGAAGATCTGCTCCCACCCGAGCGCTATCGTCTGGTGCGGATCAGCCGGAAATATTTACAGCAGAGTTCATCTGAAGTTCATGCATCTAAAATTGATCTGGCACCGCCAACCCCTGAACAGCTCTTTGAACAGTTATGGCAGAAAATGGGCTATAGCCAGGATGAACAGGTCAAGCAAGATTTTATGGCACTACTGCAAGATGCACAGCAGTCAGAACATAAAATGAAAACGGCGGATAATATATGAAAATTGTACGCCTAAAACTCCAGAATCTGGCTTCTTTGGCGGGTGAACAGGAAATCGATTTTGAGGCTGACCCTCTACAGCATGCTGGTCTGATTGCTATTACTGGCGCCACAGGTGCAGGAAAATCGACCCTGCTGGATGCGATGTGTCTGGCATTATTTAATAAAATTCCCAGATTAAAAACCCATGAAGGTAAGCTCAAGGATGTCAGCGGCCAAGACGTACAGATTGATTCAACCCTCAATATCCTGCGGCGAGGAACAGCCCATGCCTATAGTGAGCTTGAGTTCATCGCCCAGAACCAGAAACGCTATATTGCCCGCTGGGAATTAAAACGTGCACGCGGACATGCCGAAGGTAAATTACAGGCAGTGCAGCGTGCATTGGTCTGTGTCACTGATGGCAACATGCTTACAGACAAGGCTAAAGAGTGTGATAAACAGGTATTGGAGCTGATTGGTCTGAGCTTTGAACAGTTTACCCGGGCCGTACTTCTGGCGCAGTCAGAAGTTGGAGCGTTTTTAAAAGCCAAAGACAATGAGCGGGCTGACTTACTGGAATATCTGACCAATTCCAATATTTTCAGTCTGGTGGGTAAGGCTGCGTTTGAACGGACCAAAATGGTCCGGGTACAGCGAGAAAAATTAAATGAGCTGATTGGCCATGTAGAGCTGCTCAGTACTGAACAGATGGCGCAACTCGAAGATCAATATAAAGCACGACAACAGCAAGTGCAGCAACTTGAGCAACAGTGCCAGATTTTAAGAAATGAGCTGCAATGGCATAAAAGTCACGACCTGCTCTACACTCAGATACAGGCCAAGCAGGAGTTTTATCAGGTCCAGCTGGATGCCAACCAGAAGCTGGGTGAACAGCGCCAGCGTTTACAACAGCTTGAGCAGTTCGCCTCCATTCGTCCAGTCCTGCTTCAGCAAAAATGCTGTGAGCAGCAATTGCAGAATCTTGAAAAACAAATTTCTCAACACCAGCAGTTGTTCCAGCAGGTTTGTGAAGAGTATCAGACAGCACAAAAAAGCTGTCAGGCAGCCAGAACTGCAGTAGAAGATGAAAAGCTGCGTCAGAACCAGCTAGCTCCCTATTTGAATCAGGCCAAGCAGTTATTGGACCAGCGGAAGCTAATTGAGAGTCAGTATACGCAGGTACGCAATAAACTTAAGGAAAAAACTGCTGAACAACAGCAGCAACTTGAACAGTTACAGCAGGCACAGCAACAATATCAGCAGCTGGAAAATATACAGCAGCAACTACAGCAGCAACTTGCACAAAGCCAGCAATTGTGCGGTTTTGATAGTGAACCGCAAGCCAGTTTACAGCACCTGAAAGCCTATATAGCTCAGGCTCAACAGGCATCGGAACTGTACACGCAAGATCAAATTATCCATCTTCAAATCCAGCAGGATTCAATTGAACAGCAACTTCATAAACTGGTTCAACATGCAGGTGATGCCAACCAGCTTGAACAAAAACTGCGTGATTTGTATCAGCAGCGTGAGCAACAGCTGGAACGCACCTATCAGTTTGAACAGCTCCAACACCAGCTTGAGCGCTGGCAGATACACTATATTGAACATCAAAGCCTCGACCAGAATATTCATCAATTAAAAAGTGAGATTCAAGAGCTGCACAATGCAATGCTGGAACAGCAATCAGCTTATGAGCATGACAAGAAAGAGCGTGAACTGTTACAGAAGCAATTACAGCAACAGCGTCTACTCTTTTCAGAAAATATTGAGCAGTTACGTGCAGCCTTGCAGCCAGATGAACCATGTATGGTCTGCGGCAGCCAGCAGCATCCTTATCGTGAACAGCAGCATTTACTTGAGAAATCATTGCTGGCTATACAGGAACAGCAGGAAAAAAATTATCTGCAAAAAGAACAGGAAGCTCAAAATCAGTGGCTGGCTGCCCGGCAGCAGTATCTAAAACAGGAAACCGTCCTGTCACATTTGCAGCAACAGCAGCAGTACTCTCTTGAACAGATACAGCAATTACAACAGCAGCTTCAGCACAAATATAGTTTTTCCGGGCTAGAGCTTCTATGGGAACAGCCCCCCGAACAATTGCTTTTAAAACTAGGAGAGCTACAACAGGTTCAGCTTAAAGTACGTGAACAGCTTGATTTTAATATTACAGAAACTCAAAAGACCCAGTCGCAGTATAATGAATTGGTTCGGCAACTCGAAAAGCTTCGAGCACAATGTACCCGTGCACAGCAATTACAACAGCTCGCTACTCCAATTTTAGAGAAACTGCCTTCAAGTCAACATTCAGACTGGCATGACAATAGCCTTCAAGAAGCACAACATATTTATCAGGTCTTCCAGAATCGCTTGTTACAGCTTGAGCAGCTAAATACTCATAAAGGCTCAGTAGAGCAGCTAAACCTAAAATTACAGCCTCAACAGCTTCAATATCAATATTTAAATACGCAAATTGTTCAATTAGAGCAAGAGCTGGAACAGCTCAAGCAGCAAGGTCTAGATAATGTTGCACAGGTTAAAGAATTAACGCTGAAAGTTGCCGGACAAACTTATGAACAGGCCCAACATTGGCTAGATGACCTTACGCAACAGCTTTCCATACTGGAACAATCCTGCTTGGAAAAACAGCAATATTTTGAAGGACTTCAGCAAAACTATCAGCAGCAGCAATCCAAAATTTCTCAATTTCAGGCGACCCGGCAGCATGTTCAGCAGGAATATACGAATATATATGCCCAAGTTCAACACTGGCTCAATGATCATCCTGACTATTCCCCTGAACTGATTGAGTTTTTAGTATTACAAGATGCGACAGAAGAACAGCGAATACGTCAACTGATTCAGGCGAACGATCAGGGTCTATCTGAGGCAAAAACTGCCTTAAATACCCTACAGGAACAGTTTGAACAGCATCTTGCTACCAAACCGGCCCATGAGTTTGAACAGTTACAGAATTTGCTTGAAAATCTGGAAATACAGCTAGAACATACTTATCAGGAACGTGATCAGCTAAGAACAAAACTGCAAATCCAGCAGCATAATTTGCATAAGCAGCAACAGTTTCAAAAACAGATTGTGCGGGTACAGCAGGAAGAATACCGTTGGAGCCGTATTTCGGAGCTGATTGGCAGTGCAGACGGTGCACGCTTTAAAAAACTTGCTCAGGAACATCACTTGGATATTCTGGTCGAATATGCCAACCAGCAGCTTCAACCATTAGCACCACGCTACCAGTTGCAACGAATTGAAGACAGTCTGGGACTGGCTATTATTGATCACCACATGAACGGCGAAGTCCGGCCGGTCCTGTCACTCTCTGGCGGAGAAACCTTTTTGGTTTCACTCGCATTGGCACTGGCAATCGCCAACATGGCTTCAGGTTCTATGAAAATCGAATCTTTATTTATTGATGAGGGTTTCGGTACGCTAGACCCGGCATCTCTACATGTAGTCATGGATGCACTGGACCGTTTACAGGGTCAAGGCCGTAAAGTAACCTTAATTTCACACGTACAGGAAATGCATGAGCGTATTCCTATCCAGATTCAGGTGAAAGCGGTTGGCTCTGGTGCCAGTCGGATTCAAATTGTTGGTTAATATAAGGCAGCTTCATTTTAAACTGCCGGCAGATTTGAAAATAGTTGCTTCGGTGCTAATTATACTTTATCTGAATAATCCCGGGCGCCAAATAACGCTGTTCCAATCCGCACCATGGTAGAGCCGGCTACCACTGCAGCTTCAAGGTCAGCGGACATTCCCATACTCAAGGTATCCCAAACTTGCGGATGGGCATGAAATGTGCGCACCTGGTTAAATAGTTGCTGGGTATGTTCAAATGCATCAGTATGGCCTGGTGCAGGTATAACCATTAGGCCACGCAGGCATAAGTTTGGAAGCTGACTGATCATCTTGACCAGCTCTGCAACCTGTTCAGGTGAACAGCCATCTTTGCTTTCTTGACCATCAATATTAACCTGAATGCAAATATTTAAAGCAGCTCGCTGTTCAGGTCGCTGAGCAGACAGCCGCTCTGCAATAATAAGACGGTCAACCCCATGTACCCAATCAAAATTTTCAGCCAGCAGTTTGGTTTTATTGCGCTGCACGTGTCCGATAAAATGCCATTCAATATCATTTAAATCTTGCAGGCTGTGTATTTTTTCGAGTGCTTCCTGCAGATAGTTTTCACCAAAACTGCGTTGCCCAGCCTGATACATTTCACGTAAGACGACAGCAGAATGTGTTTTGGAAACTGCCAGTAATTGTACTGCGTCATCTGCACGTCCTGCTTTGTGGCTTGCTTCTTGAATCTGTGCCAGAACCTGATCACGGGCATCTTGAAGTTTATTCATTGACTGAGTTCTCATTTTGCCAAGTTTTTTTAAATTCCCTGTATTCAACTGTTGGTTCAGCTGAGGGAAAGCCGTATTATTCTACAAAATAATCAAGAATTCTTTTACGGTGGCGGGGACATTATGGATATTACAGAACTTTTGGCATTCTCGGTTAAAAATGGTGCCTCAGACTTGCATCTTTCAGCAGGAATGCCGCCGATGATCCGGGTCGATGGAGAAGTCCGCCGTATAAATCTGCCGGCACTTGAGCATAAGGATGTACACCGTCTGGTCTATGACATCATGAATGACAAGCAGCGCCGTGACTATGAAGAACTGCTGGAAACCGATTTTTCTTTTGAAGTTCCCGGTGTCGCCCGTTTCCGTGTGAATGCATTTAATCAGAACCGTGGAGCTGGTGCAGTCTTCCGGACCATTCCATCCAAAGTACTGACTATGGAAGATCTAGGCATGGGCCAAATCTTCCGTGATATCTGTGACTACCCACGTGGTATTGTTCTGGTTACTGGCCCGACAGGTTCGGGTAAGTCAACCACGCTGGCAGCAATGCTCGATTATATTAATGAAAACCGTTATGACCATATTTTAACAGTAGAAGATCCGATTGAATTCGTACATCAGTCTAAAAAATGCCTGATTAACCAGCGTGAAGTCCACCGTGACACACATGGCTTTAATGAAGCCCTGCGCTCAGCCTTACGTGAAGATCCGGATATTATCCTGGTAGGTGAGATGCGTGATCTTGAAACTATCCGTCTAGCACTGACTGCGGCAGAAACTGGTCACCTGGTATTTGGTACCCTGCATACCACATCAGCTGCAAAAACAATTGACCGTGTAATTGATGTATTCCCTTCTGAAGAAAAAGATATGGTTCGTGCCATGCTATCTGAGTCACTTCAGGCTGTGATTTCACAAACACTCCTCAAAAAAAATGGTGGTGGTCGTGTAGCCGCCCATGAAATCATGATCGGAATACCGGCCATCCGTAACCTGATACGTGAGAATAAAGTTGCTCAAATGTATTCTGCTATTCAGACCGGCGCCAATCATGGTATGACTACACTTGACCAAAGCCTGAAAACTTTAGTCTCTAAAGGCGTCATTAGCCCACAAACTGCCCGTATGGCAGCAAAACAGCCCGAAGCTTTTATGTAATTTGCAATGTAATTAAGTGAGATAGCACATGGACTTTAATGACTTGCTTAACCTGATGATGGAACAAAAAGCATCGGATCTGTTTATTACTGCCGATGTTGAACCATCAATGAAGATTAATGGCCAGATTGTTCCGGTTTCAAAAAACAAACTGACTGGTGAGATTGTTGGACAGCTGATTCATGCAATTATGACAGATAAACAGCGGCAGGAATTTGCAGATACACGTGAATGCAACTTTGCTATCACTAACCGGGAAAAGACAGCCCGTTTTCGGGTCAGCGCCTTTCAGCAGCGTGATTTACCCGGCATGATTTTACGCCGGATTGAAACACAGATTCCAACAATGGATGACCTGAAACTGCCACAGGTGTTAAAAGAACTGGCTATGACCAAGCGCGGTATTATTATTTTTGTGGGTGCCACTGGTACAGGTAAGTCAACCTCGCTTGCTTCAATGATTGGTTATCGGAACCATAATTCTAAAGGTCATATTATTACCATTGAAGATCCGATTGAATTTGTTCATGAACATGCCGGCTGTATTATTACCCAGCGTGAAGTAGGTATTGATACAGCATCCTTTGAAATTGCGCTAAAAAACACGCTGCGACAAGCACCTGATGTTATTTTAATCGGAGAAATTCGTTCAAGGGAAACGATGGATTATGCGATTGCATTTGCAGAGACTGGTCACCTGGTCCTGGCAACTTTACATGCCAATAATGCCAATCAAGCACTAGATCGTATTGTCCATTTCTTTGAGGCAGACCGGCATAGCCAGCTGTATATGGATTTATCACTGAACTTAAAAGCGGTAATTGCCCAGCAGTTGATTCCTACTCTAGATGGTAATGGCCGGCGTGCTGCAATTGAAGTCCTGATCAATACCCCTCTGCTTGCAGATTACATCCGTAAAGGCGAAGTACATGAAATCAAGGACCTGATGAAGCGTTCACGTGAATTGGGTATGCAGACGTTTGACCAGGCACTATATGATTTGTATAAGGCCGGTCAGATTAGTTACAAAGATGCCCTTAAACATGCCGATGCTCCAAATGATTTACGTCTGCAAATCAAACTGTCCGAAGAAGGGGCCAGTCAGTTAATGGCTGCAGGACGTAATATTACTTTTGACGGTCAATAAACGATAACGACAATAAAAAGGGCCATTCCATGGCCCTTTTAATATGTTGTATTTATGTAGATTTTATTTCTTGCGAAAAGCATCTTGGCATTCAGTATCGCCACAGTAACCATATAAATTGAGCGAGTGACCTGTTAAATGAAAATTATATTGCTCAGCAACCTTATGCTGCTCCTGTTCAATAATATCATTTGTAAATTCAACTACTTTATTACAGTTTAAGCAGACCAGATGGTCATGATGATCTTCCTGCATAATTTCAAAAACTGAATGACTATTTTCAAAATTGTGACGCTGGATAATACCGGCTGTTTCAAACTGGGTTAACACACGATAAACGGTTGCTAAACCTACATCTTCACCCTGTTCGAGTAAAGTTTTATAAATATCTTCCGCACTCAAATGATGTTGTTTTGAATTTTCTAATAATTCCAATATTTTGATTCGTGGAAGGGTAACTTTAAGTCCAGCTTTGCGTAAATCTTGATTTGAAATAGCCATGAAAAAAGGTCTCTCAACAAATTTTAAGTTGGAATATGCAACAGAGTTTAGATGCAGTATGATTTATCCTTGGATCAAATGCATCATAATTAATTGGGATAGTGTAGCAAAATGCAAAAACTTATGCTGACGTTAGTCGTCACTTCACTGCTTGTCGGCTGTTCAACCTTGGGCGTTTATAAAGTTGATATCCCTCAGGGAACGCCATTGACTCAGGCACAAGCTTCAAAAGTCCAGGTGGGTATGTCTCATCAGCAAGTACGTTTTCTGCTTGGAAGCCCAACCGTAACTGATCCATTGAATCCATTACGCTGGGATTACATTTACAACTATATCCCAGGAACCTACGCCAAGAAAGCCAAGATTCCAGCGGCACATGGCCAGCATTTAAAGATTTACTTTAATGAAACAGGTATCGTTACCAAAATTGAAGGACTGGAAACTATTCCAGAATCCCAACCTGGTCTGCCTGCTTCTAGAGAAGCGATTTTAAATGCGCCCCCACTATAGACGCTTTAAAATAAAAAGAAACCCCTCGATGAGGGGTTTTTCATATCATTTCAATTGTCTGAGACGATTACTTTTGGCATAACGTCCTACCGGATTTTTTTCTGCCCGCTTACGGCGAGTCTCTTTCGGATTTACGGTTAAAGGCCGATAGATTTCTATCCGGTCTCCTGCCTGTAATGGCTGGCTCATCGCAGTCACTTTTATGCCAAAAACTCCGATCTGTAGCACTTCAGGTAAATCAATCTTATTCCGTATACCACTTTGCTCTATTGCATCCCGAACGGTCATTCCTTCAGTAAACTCAACAGCAATCAGAAACTGTGCTTCAGAATGGGCATAAGCGACCCAGACTTGCTGATGCTTCACCATTATATAAACTGCCTGATAATCGCAACCATAGCTAATAAAATAGATAACGGTAAAACAATACGCACTGCAATACGCCACAAGTTGTAAAACAGCTCATTACTAAAGTTCATAGATTTGCGTAAATGACTGATCTTCATGATCCAGCCAGCAAAAATGGCATAGATCAGGCAAATTATAAGACCCCATAACATTAACACTAGATTTAGCGCTGAATAAATTTCTGGAATTGCCCAAACCAGTAAAGCAATTAGTAAAATCGCCCATTGTAGAACAACCGCGACTTGACGTTGTAATAACTGCTCACGGGCAAATTGAATAAACAATGCCGCTGCTGCTAGTGCAGTAATCACCAATGCAATAACAGGAAGCTCACCATTGGCAACAAAGAACCCAAAAGCAATTACAGCGACTAGCTGTGCAAACCAGATCGGTAGAACGGTACCCGTTACTGCATTTTGTGCTTTTACCCGGGGCAAACTACTTTGCCAGTATAAGCCCAATCCCAGACCACTGGCCACAAGCGCAAGTACTGTTGCACTTCCCCACTCGCTAAACTCGACTGATGTCCATTGCCAGCTTGCTGCCGGCGTACCCAGGGTATTTGCAGTAATTAGTGAAACAATAACCCCTAAAGCTGTCACAGGAACAAGGAACTGGCGTGGAATAAAAGAGCCAATTAATGCAACCACTGCCATTGCCAGAAAAACAAGATGTGGAGCAAAGTCCGGAATCATTTGCAGCTGAATCAGCTGAGCAGCATTAAATAATACGGCACCAGCCAAGAATGGAATAAAGATAACTGCAAGCCAGCCTACCAGACGCCAGCGTGCTGAGGCATCTGCATCGCGGGTCAGCCCAGATAAAGCATTTAATGCGGTAGTTTTGGAACGTTTAGCGAGTGCAATTTCCAGATAAGTAATCGGTAAGGCTAAAAATAGCATCGTTCCTAACCAGAGCAACCAAAAATCAAACTGTCGCTCGAACTGAATCCCCACCACAGGGGCAAGCGTCGCAATAATAATAAAGGTTAAACAAAATGCCATCAGCGGCGATAACCATCGTGACATAGAATTGTCCTGCATGATGCGTTCCTTGAATGAGTCTGCCGATATTTTGCCTTTCTCATGAACGAAAATCAAAGACTCAAATAAAAAATGCAAACCACCCCGAAAGATGATTTGCAGCGCTAATTTTTTATTTACTTATTCCTTGTTATTCTTATGTCAGTTTTCTTATGAAAAGAAACGAGCAAACCAATTTTTTCCCTTTTTCTTTTCTTTCTCTTTCAGGATGCCCATCATATTTTCTTTTACAGCGCCAACATAATCAGCATCATCATGCTGAATATGGTTAATTAACCATTTTGAAAGGATTTCATGTAACTCATGTTCAATAGACGCCCCTTGTTCAAACTGTTGACGGTAAAGTTCAATCTTTTTAATAAACAGATCGTGTACACGTTTATGAGGTACACGATATTTATAACCGGCTTCTTCTTGCAAGCTCTCTTCAAAAGTAAAATGTGACTGGGTGTAATCAATAATATCATCAAGAATCTGTTTCGTATGATGACGATCTGTATTCTGGTCAATCTGGTTAATATAATCCAGAATCCGCTTGTGTTGATCGTCAATTACATCGATACCAGTATTATACTCTGGACTCCATTTCATTTTCATTACGTCCGCCCCAGCTATAATCAATTAAGTACTGAGAGAATCATATCGGTAAAAAAACAAAATAAAAATGAAGTAATTTGGTTGGTTTTAATATAATTTCCATATTTATTATTCAAACTATTATTTTTGATATAAAAAATATTTTAACCAGACCAAAAGAGTAAGTTATTTTTTAACCAATTTATATTATATTTAATTTTCAATATCTTATTAATACAAGCTTTTCTATATTTTATATATTAAGGACTATATAATAAATCTATTATTTTATAATAACTTATATTTTAATATTGATCAGCTTTAGTGACTCGCTTTAATTCAGGATTTTTAGCTTCCCGAATGAGTCGTTCAATATGTGTAAAGGCATATTTAACCGGTTTTCCATGCTGAAATAAAATCATTTCACCTGGTTGATATGCAGTCCAGATCTCATTATGAGTCAAAGGTTCTGTAGTAATAACTGCAACCCGGTCTTCTGGTGTAGTCACATGACTAAAATCGACTTCAACATCTAAATCGATTAATTGTGCAGGCTGAAACGGATATTCACGTACCAGCCAGTGCAGCTTGGTGGTGGCATAGCTAAATAATGCCTGGCCATTTGAAAGGCAATAATTGAACGTACCGTACTCTGCAATTTTAGGTGCAACATCCTCTAGTACAGCAAAGATCTCTTCTATTGCAGGCTCATTATAGCCAAAATGCTCAACCAGCTGATCAAGCAAATAACAGAATGCATATTCACTGTCAGTATTTCCTACCGGCCTAAAGCGGCCAGTCAATGGAGGATTAAACTCATGCAAGTCACCATTATGGGCAAAAATCCAGTGGCGCCCCCATAATTCACGTATAAATGGATGTGAATTTTCTAAAGTAATTTTACCCTGTGTTGCTTTACGGATATGGGCAATTACATTTCGAGATTTGATAGGATAATTACGGATAAGCTCAGCAATCGGCGATTCTACTGCCGACTGGTTATCTACAAATAGCCGGCAGGCCTTATCTTCAAAAAAAGCGATACCAAAACCGTCTGAATGGTCAGAAGTTACTCCAGCCCGCTGTGAAAAGCCGCGGAAAGAAAACGTTATATCTGTCGGAGTTGCACAATTCATTCCCAAAAGCTGACACATAATCTTTAATCAGGGTCTTAATAAAATCTTGAAGTTATTGTGCATGAGTCATCTTAAACTTGTAAATCTTAATCTTGGTGTATGTCTGTTTTATTTCTTGCAAACAGAAAAAAGTCACCGAAGTGACTCTTTAAACTGTCCAGTTATGACCTGCTTGCACCAAAATGGGCACGGTTAGTAATCAAAGTTCCAACTCCATGATCAGTAAAGACTTCCAGTAGGGTTGCATGAGGTACGCGACCATCAACAATGTGGGCACTAACTACACCTGCCTTGACTGCATCAAGTGCACAGCCAACTTTGGGAATCATGCCACCATAGATCACGCCTGTTTCAATCAGATGATCAACTTCCTGTGTGGTAAGGCCTGTTAGCAATTTTTTATTTTCATCCAGTACACCGGCAATATTGGTTAACAGTACTAGTTTTTCAGCACCTAGAGCTTCAGCCACCTTCCCTGCAACCAGATCAGCATTGATATTGTAGGTATTACCTTCCTCGTCTACACCCAGTGGTGCAATCACCGGAATAAAGTCACTCTGGGTAAACATTTCGATGACATCGGTTTTTACTTCAACGACTTCACCTACCAGTCCCAGATCAATCTGGTGAATGCTGCCATCTTCTGCCTGTTTTTCCATCAGAAGTTTGCGGGCTTTAAGCAAATTACCGTCTTTGCCAGTCAAACCAATTGCACGGCCACCATGCTGGTTAATCAGATTGACAATAGACTTGTTAACACTACCACCTAACACCATCTCGACTACTTCCATAGTCGCAGGATCTGTTACGCGCATTCCATCTATACGCTCAGACTCGCGGCCTAACTGTTTTAGAAAGGAATCGACCTGCGGCCCTCCACCATGTACAACGACCGGGTTTAAACCAACTGTTTTTAACAGAACAATGTCACGGGCAAAGGAGCTTTCCAGTGCCGGATCAGTCATGGCATTACCACCATATTTTACCACCAGCGTTTTACCGGCAAAATGTTGAATATACGGCAACGCTTCGGTCAGAATTTCAGCCTTGTTGATGCCAGCACTAGTTTGCTGATGTGGCATTCACCTCTCCTTATTGAGCATCCAGGATATCTTGTGCAATTTCAGGATATCGTTCACTTAACATTGAAACAAATTTATATCGGATTTTATCCAGCGTCAGGCGGTCGTCCGCATCAAAACGTACGGTAAAGTACTCGCCAGTATTGGAAGCTCGAATAATGCCAAAACCATCTTTAAAATCAAGGCGTATTCCATCAATCTTACTCAGCTGGGCACCAAAACGGTGACTCAGGATTTCAATATCCTCCAATACGGTTTTAGGATTGGTCTGATGTGTACTGATATAAGTATCTTCGGTACAGCAGCGCTCAGGATAGACAGCCAACAACTCTGATAACTTTTTGTCTGGGAAATGTCCCATATATTCAATGACACGTAACGCTGCATATAAGCCATCATCATAGCCAAAACCACGACCATCATTAAATACATAGTGGCCAGCGTACTCTCCACCAAAAACAGCATAGCCCCCAGATTGTGATAAATATTTTCTGAGAAAGCTGCTTCCTGTACGGATCATATGTGGATGTCCACCCAAGTTTCGAACCGTATTACGAACCATGCTGGAACATTTAACATCGAATACCACTGCGTGACCGGGATGGTTTTCCAGACACATCTGGCTAAATAAAGAAAGTAGACGGTCTGCAGTAATAATATTTGCCTGTTCATCGACCAGTACTACCCGGTCCCCATCACCGTCCAGTGCGATACCAATATGGGCCTGCTGTTCAATCATATTTGCCTGTAACTGTTTTAAATGAACAGCTTGAGATGGGTCCGGGGCATGATCTGGAAAATTACCATCAGGCTTACAGCGCAAAGCGATCACTTCACAGCCGAGTTTCTTCAAAATGGTTTCTGCACACTCTCCTGCTGAACCATTCAACGCATCAAGTACCACCTTGAGCGGTTGTTTTAAGTGAATATCTTTTAAAATTGCCTGCTGGTAAAGGCTACAGAACTCGGCCTTATGCTGATGTGGCAAGGTTAAAATAGAATCAAATATAGAAGGCTGATAATAATTTTCTGCTGTACTTGCGATGGTTTGGATCATATCTGGACACGGCGGTTCACCCTGAATAATCCATTTAATTCCGTTATCGGTTTTTGGATTATGGCTAGCGGTCACCATTATACCGTTTCCACTATAGTTGCGCGCTAAATAGTACATTTGCGGACTGGAACAGCAACCAATTTCAGTAACGCTCAGCCCCTCTTCACCACATACTTGAGTCAGAATTTGTGCATAGAAAGGACTACTTAATCGCGCATCATAACCAATCACCAGTTCAGACTGGCCAGCCTCTTTGAATTGTTTTGCCAAGGCGTGTGCAGTTGCCCGGACCACAGCCGGGGTAAAACAAGCAAGTTTTCCACGGATATCATATGCGCGAAAAATAGCTTTTGGAAAAGGAGAATGATTTAATTCCATACTATATTCTTTTATTCAAGGCGCCTACCTTGGAAATAAAAACTAAAAATTCAGAATAAAAAAGTAGGCGGGTTATTATCAGAATGCATAAGGTATACCTAAAAAAAGAATATTTTTTAATATAGATTCAGTAATGTTTCAACAAGAAATGTTAATCAATTGTTTTTAAAAGTTTTATTAGCTTATAAACAGGCTATTCTCTGTTTATAAGCTGTTATTTTACTTCTGCCCGGTATGGCCAAAACCGCCAGTTCCCCGCTCGGATGCAGTAAATTCATTTACCTGTTCAAATTGTGCCTGGACTACAGGAACCAGTACATATTGAGCCAAGCGCTCACCAGGTTCCAGTGTAAAAACTGTCTGACTACGGTTCCAGACAGATACCATAAGCTCGCCCTGATAGTCTGAATCAATCAGGCCCACCAGATTACCCAGTACAATCCCATGCTTATGACCCAGTCCAGAACGTGGCAGAATTAGCCCCGCAAAATTTGAGTCCTCAATATAAATCGCCATTCCAGTTTTAACCAGAATAGTCTCACCAGGTTTAATTTGTACCGCCTCGTCCAGACAAGCACGTAAATCCAGTCCGGCAGAACCAGAAGTCGCATAAGTTGGCAAAGGCCATTCATTACCCAGACGCGTGTCGAGTACTTTAATTTGAACTTTCATAAGTATTCCTATTTTTATGTCGAGTACAGACCGGCTGACTTAACGTTTCAATAAAGCTTTGAGATTCTGTAAATATTGCTGTGCCTGTTCTTTCGGGTCTACATTAGCAACCAGTTTTTTCTTGCGGCCTAACCATTCAACTTCATCTTGAGGCAACTCATCCAGAAAGCGGCTTGGCGTCATCTGTTTCATTTGTCCCCCATTCTTGCGCTGCTCTGCCAGAGTTAGAGTTAGAGCCTGACGGGCACGGGTAATACCCACATACATCAGGCGACGCTCTTCCTCAATAGTTTCACTGGCAATCGAATTTTTATGGGGCAATAATTCTTCTTCCAGTCCAATCATGTAGACATACGGAAATTCCAGCCCTTTAGCAGCGTGAAGAGTTAGCAAGTTTACTTTATCGATATCTTCCTCTTCCTGTTGCTGCTCCAGCATATCGAGCAGAACCATTTTACGAATGACACTCTCAATATTTTTATCATCTACATCTTCTGCACGGTTAATCAGACTTTGAATACTGCTGTAGAGACTTTCAATATTATCTAACTTGCTCTTTTCCTGAGCAGGTGTAGCTGCCTGTTCCCGGATATAGTCGATATAACCTGCTTCATTCATCATCTGGCGAATTTTAGGAACCGGTTCGTCATCATCCAGCAATTCACGGGTAAAATTTCCAATAAAGTCAGCAAACTCATGCAACTGTGTTACAGCTTTTTTAGGAATGACCATCGTGAGCCGCTGATCTCCGGCTGCAGATAATAAAGACAGATGGTTATCTTGGGCAAATAGTCCAAGTTTTTCTAAGGTTACCGGTCCAATTGCACGCTTGGGTGTATTAATAATACGCAAGAAGGCACTATCATCTTCTGGATTAATAATAAGGCGCAGATAACTCATGACATCCTTGATCTCTGCACGGGCAAAGAAAGACTGGCCACCCGACAGTTTATAGGGAATTTGCATCTGGCGAAGCTGGGTTTCTAAAACACGTGCCTGAAAGTTACCACGGTACAGCACTGCATAATCTTTCCAGCTGCGGGCATTCATCAGTTTATGCGTTAAAATATCCTTTACAACACGTTCTGCCTCATCATCGTCATTACGGCAGGTAATGACCCGGATCACATCGCCGTGGCCTTTATCACTCCAGAGCTGTTTATCAAAGATATGAGGATTATTGGCAATTACCGCATTGGCAGATTTTAAGATACGGCTGGTCGAACGATAATTCTGCTCAAGCTTGATTACTTTTAGGTTAGGAAAATCCTGCTGTAATAATGCCATGTTTTCAGGTTTAGCCCCTCGCCAGGCGTAAATTGACTGGTCATCATCACCTACAGCTGTAAACTGGCCCATCACGCCTACCAGCAGCTTAACCAGAATATACTGTGCGGTGTTGGTATCTTGATATTCATCGACCAACAGATAACGTACCCGATTTTGCCATTTATCACGTACTTCCGCATTTTCCTGCAACAAGCGGGTCGGCATCACAATTAAGTCATCAAAATCAACAGCATTGTAGGCACGAAGGTTGCGCTCATATAACTGGTAGAGATGTGCCATCTGTACATCTTCTGGAGTTTCACAAGTACTATGTGCCTGTTCTGGTAAAATCAGATCATTTTTCCAGTCAGAGATTTTTTTCATTGCCTTCGCAATGAGTTCTTTACTTTCTGCACCCGATAGATTGTCACGATGCATCAGATCCATCAGTATGCGTTTACA
The DNA here is from genome assembly GCF_000582925.1 of Acinetobacter sp. 1294596. Lineage (NCBI taxonomy): Bacteria > Pseudomonadati > Pseudomonadota > Gammaproteobacteria > Moraxellales > Moraxellaceae > Acinetobacter > Acinetobacter sp. 1294596. Next base: position 34,940 of record NZ_JFCC01000019.1, read on the forward strand.
ATCATCTGCATCTAAAATAGAAAAGTTGTTTTTAAGAGGCGTATTTTTCAGCTCAAGGCGCAACATGTTTAAGCCAAAAGTGTGAAAGGTCGAAACTGAAAGTCCTTTAATTTCCTCACGTGACAGCAATTTACCGACACGCTCTTTCATTTCTCGTGCAGCTTTGTTAGTAAAGGTCATTGCTGTAATCCGGTGCGCCGGTATTCGGCACTGCTGGATTAAATAAGCAATTTTACGGGTAATTACCGAAGTTTTACCTGAACCTGCCCCTGCAAGTACTAACAAGGGTCCTTGAGTGTATTTCATAGCTTCAAGTTGCTTGTTATTTAACTGACTTGCCGACGACATAATACTACCTCTCCTGATCCGAGCATGATTATAGACAGGTCTGTTTCAGATGCCTAATGTTAATTGGGTACCAAATAGCCATAAAAAAACCACCCGAAGGTGGTTTTTATACAATTCCAATTAAATTATTGGGTTGCATAGATACTAATTTCTACACGGCGGTTTTGTTCACGGCCTTCAGCAGTTGCATTTGATGCAATCGGGTTAGAAGCACCTAGACCCTGAGCATTAATACGAGTACGTGGAACGCCCTGGCCAGCCAGATAGTTGGCTACAGCCTGAGCACGTGCCTGAGATAGCGGGATATTGATTGAATCATTACCGGTGCTGTCAGTATAACCAGTGACCAAAATGGCACTCTTGTTATCTTCTGTCAGGGTTTGAGCTACTTTATTAAGCGTTGTATAGAAGTTTGGCTTGATCGTAGACTTATTGGTATCAAATGTAATGTTGCCTGGCATAATCAGACCAACAGAACCATCCGGGTTACGGTTAACTTCTACTCCAGTACCTGCCATTTGTTGACGAAGTTTTTTCTCTTTATTGTCAAGATACACGCCTGTAGCTGCACCGACCACCGCACCAATTGCTGCTGCACGGTTATTCTGTGCACTTGAGTTTGCATTTGACTTAGAAATACCATAACCCGCAAGTGCACCCAGACCGGTACCAATTGCTGCTTTATCATATTCCATGTTTTGGCAACCCGAAAGTGCCATTGCCCCTACCACAGTTGAAATCATTAGTGCACGCATTGCATGCCTCCTTGTCCTTGTTGTCTAAAAGGATAATGAAATAAAAAAAATTTTTATAACATTGATTTTTTGTTAAAAAATAATAGATTATTTACATTTTGTAATACTTTTAGATATTTTTCGGAAGCCATGGCCCATAATTTCTTCATACTGGCTTTTTGATGAGTTTTTTTGATGAAATACTTCATTTCATGAATTGCTTCATTTAGGATGACAGGGTTCAGGTAATAGGACCTTTCTATGTCATCCCAAAACAAGAAACAAGCTTTACTAAAAAAAATTACACGTGGACTGACCGTAGGCTCGGTAATTACAGGAAGTACTTTCCTGCACGGACCACCTGTGCTGGCGCTCGGGTTAACAAAGCTGATCAAAAACTCGCGTAAAATTGATGAAACGAATATTGAGATTACGAACCGCTGGTTAGCAGTCAATAACTGGTTAATTGAGCATGTACTTTCTGATTTAAAATGGGATATTACCATTGATGAAAATCTCGATTTAAGCATGCAAGGTCGTTATCTAATGACCTGCAACCATCAAAGCTGGGTAGACACTACAGTGAATCAGTACTTTGGTCTGACCCGTATGCCTCTAACCCGTTTTTTTACCAAGTGGGAACTGATCTTTATTCCTTTTGTCGGCCAGGCTTTTAAAATTTTAGGTTTTCCGATGATGAAGCGGCACAGCAAAGAGCAGATCGCAAAGAATCCTGATTTAAAAACCCGTGATTTGGAAGAAGCACGCAAGGCCTGCCAGCAACTAGTAAGTCAGCCTTATACCCTGCTCAATTATCTGGAAGGGACACGTTTTACCCAAGAAAAACATGACCAGCAGAAATCACCTTATAAGCATTTGCTTAAACCTAAGGCTGGTGGACTGGCATTAGCATTGAATATTTTAGAAGATAATATTGATGCCCTGGTGGATATGACTATTGTTTATCCGGATGGTGTCCCAGGCTATGGAGATTTCTGGTTAGGTGACGTAAGCCGGATTGCAGTAAACCTGCGTAAAATTGAAATACCTGCTTGGGTTAAAGGCGGCAATTACGAAGAAGATGAAGAATACCGTAAACGCTTTCAAGCCTGGGTACATCAGATCTGGACTGAAAAAGATCAGTTAATTGAATCCATACAGCAAAAATATGCCTAGTTTTTCTATACTCTGAACAATCATTAAGGACCTGTATGCAAGAAGAGCCCGTCAAAGCGAGAACCAGTTTTATTCCAGTGCGACATGATACGTTAGCCTGGAAATTGTTTCTGGTTTATGACGTATTCATGATGGTACTGATTGTCATCAATCTGGTCTGTTTAAGTGGTAATGCCATTTTAATGAGTGACTTCGGAGAATGGCTGTTTGAGTTTATCCGTGTGCCTGAAGCCCTTCAGTTTTATAAGACTGAATTGCGTCCTTGGGTGATTAAAACAGAAGGCTGGTTTACCAGCTTTCTGGTGGTAGAGCTTCTGGTACGCTGGCTGATTGCCATTATTTATAAACATCACCCACGCTGGTTCTTTTTTCCTTTTATACACTGGTATGAATTACTTGCCATCATTCCACAATTACGTTTTTTAAGATTACTGCGCGCCGGGGTAATCGCTTACCGTTTAAATGAACTGGGTTATCAGGTTATTCCTGAAAGCATTTATAAGCGTGCGCTGTTCTATTATCACGTGGTAATGGAAGAACTTTCCAGTCGTGTAGTCTTAACCATACTAGATGGTGTACATCGTGAACTGGTCACCAGTACTACCCATAAAAAGCTGATCCATGATCTGGTCGATCATCACCGGGACCTTTTTGCGGCAGCTCTGGCTCAGGTATTACAGGAATCATTAGCTCTGGCCTTAAAAGAACATCAGAATCAGCTCTCAAAAGAGGTTGGTCTGATTGTTAACCGCGCCATCGAAGAAACGCCGGAGCTCACCCAACTGCTACGCCTGATACCGATTGTAGGCAGCCGTATTGAACAGCAGATACAGAGTATCGGCCAACGCTTGGGTGAAAATATTACTTATGGTTTAATTGATCCGCTGGTAGATGGAACACTGGATCAGCCAAACTCGACCTATATGCTGATCGCACAAAGAGCCAGCCAGTTAAATATAAATAACCAGGCACTTGAGCAATTGGTTGAATCAGCAGTATTTGAAAGTTTAGAATCCATCCGTAAACAAGTAAAAATTAAACAATGGCAACAGATTCTGGCCGAGAGCAAAGTAGCCAAAGAATAAACATCTCGGTCAAAATATTTGTACTTCGGCTAGAGAATTCATGCATTTTAGTCTAGGATTTGCTCTATTTAATAACATGACTTTGGCAAACTTTAAGTTAAAAGCCTCTAAGGAATAATTATGGCTGATATACGGGTTACAGGCAGAATGGTTAACTTTACCCGGTTAACCTTTGACACCAATGATCATGATGCTATCCGCCAGCAACTGAACACTCTACTCGATGAAAATGCTTATCAGGGTGCCCTGGTTATTCTTGACAGTACAGTCGAGCAGGAACTGATTGCACTGATCCAGCTGCTCGTCAGCCTAGATTTGCAGCCTATGGCTGTAATTGACGGCATCCTAGGTGATCAGGCACGCGCCATTCAGTTCCCGGTACTCGCCTCTGACCGCCCGTTACAGCGCATCAAGCCTACCAAAGAACAGGTAGTCGAAGCGCCAGTATCTCAACAGACCGAGGCTGAAAAAACAGGCAGTATTCGTTATATTACCTCTTATCACGATGAGATTTTACGCACTGGGCAATGTCTGATCCAAGACCATGGCGATATTATTCTAAAGGCCGGAATCAACAGCGGCTCTGAAGTGATTGCTTCAGGAAATATACATATTTATGGCAGTGTTCGTGGTAGAGTCATTGCCGGCGTAGGAGGCAATACCTCTGCAAGAATTTTCTGTCATTCCCTTGAGGCAGAACTGGTATCTATTGCAGGCACATACTGTGTAGCAGACGACATCCCGCAGCATGTCGCCAAAAAACCTGTACATATTTACTTGAATGATGACCAAGAGCTTGAATTTGAAGCCTTGGAATTTTAAGGTATAAATTATCACCAAAAGCCCCATTTAAGGGGATTGACCATAACAGGAGTGGATTCGGTGGCCAAAATTGTTGTCGTAACATCAGGCAAAGGTGGAGTGGGTAAAACTACAACAAGCGCATCTTTTGCAACAGGTTTAGCCCTACGTGGTCACAAAACCGTCGTTATTGATTTTGATGTAGGCTTACGTAACCTGGATTTGATCATGGGTTGTGAACGCCGCGTGGTTTATGACTTTGTCAATGTTTTAAATAATGAAGCCCGTTTACAGCAAGCATTGATCCGTGATAAAGATATTGAAAATCTTTATATTTTACCGGCATCACAGACCCGTGATAAGGATGCATTAACAGATGAAGGTGTTGCCCGGATTATAGATGAGCTCTCACAAGAGTTTGACTATATTATCTGTGATTCACCAGCCGGTATTGAACGTGGTGCTATCTTGGCCATGTATCATGCTGATGAAGCAATTATCGTAACCAACCCTGAAATCTCTTCTGTGCGAGACTCAGATCGCATTATTGGCATGCTGGACAGCAAGACCAAAAAAGTAGAACAAAATGAAGGCCGTGTACGCAAGCATCTGTGTATCACTCGTTTTAACCCAGAACGTGCAGACCGTCAGGAAATGTTATCAATTGATGATATTTCAAAAGATATTTTACGTGTCCCGACTTTAGGGGTAATTCCAGAATGTCCAACTGTACTTCAGGCATCAAACGAAGGTAAACCGGTTATTCTATATACTGAAACCAGTGCTGGACAGGCTTATGATGACCTGGTTGCGCGCTTCCTTGGTGAAGAACGTCCTTATCGTCACATTACTGTGAAACCGAAGGGCTGGTTAGCACGACTATTTGGAGCATAATTATGGCAGGATTCTGGAGTAAGCTTTTTAGTGGTGATGAAAAACCATCAAGTGCTAAAACAGCTAAAGACCGACTGAAAGTCATCGTGGCCTCTGAACAGGGTTTAGGTAGACGTCTAAGCCAAGACAAAATAGACCAGATGAAAAAAGAAATTATGCAGGTGGTCAACCGTTATGTACGCGGTGTAGATGAGCAGCATATTCAGATGTCTGTTCGTTCTGAAGCGAACATCGAAATGCTAGAGATGAATATCAATTTGCCTGAAGAACGTTAATCTCATTACTGATTAGGCAACCGAATTAAATCAAGGCAAAATATGCAGCAGCGCATGGAAAGTATCTCTTTCTCCTGCTGCAAGTATTTTGCTTTTTTAATTTTGTTTTGAATACTGAGGAGATCGTGATGGCATTGTCACAGCCAGCAACATTCAATGAAGAATGGTCAGATGAACGTGTGTTTGGCTATTTGAATCAGCTTCCTCCTGAAGGCATAAATGCTGACTTTCACGTTCTCTATCATGCATTCAAGCATATGCGTCCAAGTGATTATGAACGCTTGCTGAACAGGTTTATTGCTGATGGCCGGGATCTAAATGCTACTAATCCTCAGGGACAACGTATTCATGAAGTGATTGCTGAATTTCCGCGCCAAAGTGCTCCATTTCTAGAAGTTCTAGCTAAGTTTGCTTAAAAACAGCTTTATAACCGAAATAATAAAAAACCTGCTTGAAGCAGGTTTTTTATTTAAAGACCTTTTATACTAAAATTTCACGCTTACCATTTGCACCCATCGCACTTACAATACCATTTTCTTCCATCTGATCAATAATGCGCGCAGCACGGTTGTAACCCAAGCTAAATTTACGCTGGAGAGAAGACGTAGAGGCTTTACGGGTTTCCAGTACAAATGCGACACACTGGTCGTAAAGCATATCCCGGTCGGAACCGCCTTCTCCACCATCCTCGAAACCGCGTGAGCTTGGTTCTTCATCAAACGGTGTCAATATCTCGTCAATGTAATCAGGATCACCACGTTCGCGCCATGCATCACAAATACGGTTAACTTCATCATCAGAAATGAAGGCGCCATGTACACGTTCGGGTTCAATTTTACCTGGCCCCAAGAACAGCATATCACCGTGCCCTAACAAGTCCTCTGCCCCACCTGCATCTAAAATAGTACGGGAGTCAATTTTGCTGTTAACACGTAATGCCACACGGGTAGGAATATTGGCTTTAATCAGGCCGGTAATGACATCCACAGAAGGACGCTGAGTTGCAAGCAATAAATGAATACCAGCAGCACGTGATTTTTGCGCGAGACGAGTAATCATTTCTTCTGCTTTTTTACCCACCTGCATAATCATATCTGCAAATTCATCAGCCACAATCACAATCATAGGTAAAGGAGTTAAGCGTGGGGCACGCTCTTGAGTTGCCGAATCACCGGGTTTCCATGTCGGATCAATCAGATCCTCACCGTTCGCAATTGCTTCTTCGACCTTACGGTTATAATCAGTAATCTTACGAATTTTCATAAAGGACATCAGCTTGTAACGACGTTCCATTTCATTAACACACCAGTTTAGTGCACTGACCGCATCTTTCATATCAGTCACTACAGGCGTTAAAAGGTGAGGAATATCATTATAGTTAGCCAGTTCTAATTGCTTCGGATCAATCAGAATTAAACGCAACTGATCGGGGGTATATTTGAGCAGCATGGAAAGAATCATGGCATTTACAGCGACTGACTTACCCGAACCGGTAGTCCCTGCCACCAGCATGTGAGGTGCCTTGGCAAGATCAGTCAAAACCGGATTACCTGAAATATCCTTACCCATAGCCATTGAGATAAGACCATTCGGGTCGCGATATGCTGGTGTTTCCAGTAGCTCGGTTAAACGTACCATTTCACGGCTACTGTTCGGTACTTCGATTCCAATATAAGGTTTGCCTGGTATAACTTCTACTACACGCACCGAAGCCATGGACATTGAGCGAGCCAGGTCACGGGAGATATTGGTTACTTTAGAAGCTTTTACCCCAGGCGCCAGATCCAGTTCAAAACGGGTGACTACCGGCCCTGGCTGAGCCTCAACCACCTTGGCTTTAACATTAAACTCCTGCAACTTGATTTCTAGCAGTTCTGACAGGCGTGCCAACTGCTCAGCAGTAAAGTTTACTTTCTTGTTCGGGTCTACCGGATCTAGAATGTCAACTGGAGGCAAAGTTGATAGATCACGACGCTTGTGTACCACTTGCATGGCACGTGACATCGGCCGCCCGGCCCGGTCAGTTAATGGCGCATCAAGATCAAATTCTTCTTCAATTTCTTGAGGTTTACCAGCCGTTTCATGCCAAGCCTCAATAAAGGCTTCTTTATCTTTGGCAAGAATTTTACGCTCATCTAGATGTTGCTCAATCTCTGTTTCACGCTCTGGTGCATTAAACTGAGTTTTAATCTCTGCTTTTACAAAGGGTGTAGACTGAGCATAACTGCTTGTTGTTCTCACAGGCTGATCTTTAAAGTGATCTTCATCTTCCACCAGAAAATCAACCAGCTCCTCAAGCTCAGCAACATCACTGCCGTTATTCTGCATAGACTGTCTCATCAGTGCAGATTGAACTCCCGTGGCGCTTGCTGCCCCAGAAACACTGGCTGTCACACTGGATACAGTAGCTGATGCGGCAGATGAGCCCTGTCCATTTGATATATTTTTGCTGTTAAAAGGTGTATGTACATCTGTTGCCGTTTTAGTTGGCGGTACAGCAGCTAACAGTTCATCAAAAATCTGGTCATCATTCCAGTCCAATATCTCATCATCATGTGATGTTTGAGGCTGATACGCAGGAGAACAGGATTCAGGCTGTCTTTCTTCCTGAGCCACTACCACTTGTTGCAGATGCTCATGTGGTGTAACCGGTTTGTCATCTTCGGCAGCTTTTAACAGGGCATCAATATCACGGTCATGATTATCATCATGTTGTAAAGCACGCCATACTTCACCGGTTGCGACCACACGCTGGCTGTCCTGCTGTAACTGATGGGCTTTTTCTAAAGTACGTTCAAACTCTGCTTCATCTTCAGGATCAAGTGAAGGCATCTGATGTTGTATCTGCTCTTTTGCCAACATATCGTTAAATAGACGCTCTGCTTGCAGGTCTGCTGCTGAAGGTTGAGAGACTATCTTAGCTGGCTGCTTTATTTCTGAAGCTAAAACCTGCTCTTGTGCAGGTTCTCTGGTTCTGATCGCGACCGGCTTTTTTATTGGTTGCTGTTCAGTGCGGTCAAAGTCTGATTCACTGGAAGGTACATTACGGTAAAACAGATCTTGCAGATATGCAGGGGTTGCCTTAAGCGTAATCCAGGTTTTATTCCATTGAATACCAAATGCCAAAGTCAGTAAAATTAGACAAAATACAATCAGAAAGAAAGTAGCACCATAAATTGTTAACACCTGTGCCAGACTACTTCCCAGTTCATAACCGATAATGCCACCAGAGGCATTTTCCAGAGTATCTGCAGGTAAATTCCAGTGTAGATATAAAAGGCTGGACGTGGTCAGGATTAAAAAAAACTGGGCAGCATAACGAAACGGACGGTTCAGGAAACTGCGTGGCCACCAGAGCTGGATAGCTTCAATAAACAGGTAGATGGGAATAAGTAAACTTGCCCATCCCACAAAGCCAAAAAGCAAATCTGCAATCCAGGCACCCGCTACGCCACTGGCATTAGAGACTTGCTGGGTATCACTGGAAATATGCATCCACCCGGGGTCAAACGGTGTATATGTTACTGTTGCCAGAAACAGGTAAATCCCGAATGAAACCAAGAATAATGTCATTAATAAGCGCTGTGCATAAACATTTGACACCGCAGTCATATACTGTCCCGTAACCATTTATCAATTGATGTTCTTATATAGAAGCCGTCAGGCTTTCTTCAAAGAAGAAAACTTTATATTATGCACCGGTTCCCATTAAAATGATGCATCATTATTTATTTGTGTTGTTAACATATTTTATATAGCTCAAACCGATTTCCATCATCAAGATTATCCACATGGATTGAACACAACTTTGCTGATGTTTCACGTATACTTTTAACAATTCTACATAAAAAAGGATAGCTTTAATGAGCATTCGTCACTCACGGTTAATTATTTTGGGTTCGGGCCCTGCCGGTTACAGCGCAGCAGTGTATGCAGCACGTGCAAACCTAAAACCGACACTCATTGCAGGCATGCAGATGGGTGGCCAGCTTACGACCACTACTGAAGTAGACAACTGGCCAGGTGACCCTGAGGGCCTGACTGGTCCAGCTTTAATGGAACGTATGCATGCTCATGCAGAGCGGTTTGGTACTGAGATGATTTATGACCATATTAATGAAGTGGATTTAAATGTTCGTCCCTTTGTTTTGAAGGGTGATATGGAAGAGTACACCTGTGATGCCCTGATTGTGGCAACAGGCGCAACTGCCCAGTATCTTGGTCTGGAATCCGAAGCCAAATTTATGGGCCAGGGTGTAAGTGCCTGCGCAACCTGTGATGGTTTCTTCTACAAAAACCAGAAAGTTATGGTAGTAGGTGGAGGTAATACTGCGGTTGAAGAAGCATTGTATTTATCAAATATCGCTTCACATGTTACGCTTGTACACCGTCGTGACAAACTGCGTTCAGAAAAGATTTTACAAGATCACCTGTTTGAAAAAGAGAAAGAAGGCAAAATTTCGATTCTCTGGAACCATCAGGTTGAAGAAGTCCTGGGCGACAATACGGGAGTAACTGGTGTAAGACTTAAATCTGTTCAGGATGACACACTACGTGATGTTGATGTTCAAGGTTTATTTGTTGCCATTGGCCACAAACCAAATACCTCAATGTTTGAGGGTCAGCTTGAATTACGTAATGGCTATATTCAGGTACAAAGTGGCACAGCAGGTAATGCGACTGCAACGTCAATCCCAGGCGTATTTGCAGCAGGTGATGTAGCAGATGATGTTTATCGCCAGGCCATTACCTCTGCGGGTTCAGGCTGTATGGCTGCACTTGATGCAGAGAAATACCTGGATGGTTTAACACCAGAAAGTTAACAAAGTTTAGTTATTTTCTTAATAGCCGCCTCAGTGCGGCTATTCTTATTTTCAGTTTTACAGTTGTGCTTGTATGGCTGTATGAAATTACTTACCATAAATTAAAGTGATTTTTTCAGACTGAATCATGACCATGCTTCCCCCCTCTCAATATATTTTTCCTGATCCTATAGAAGCCGATCCTGAAGGCGAAGGCCTCATATGTATTGGGGCTGACCTCTCTCCATCTACTTTATTAGAAGCTTACACACATGGGTTATTTCCCTGGTTTAATGCAGGTGAACCTATTTGCTGGTGGTCACCAGAACCACGCTGTGTAATTTATCCAGAACATTATAAACCGAGCAAATCTTTACTACGGAGTATGAAAAAGTACGACTATCACATCACGGTCAATCAGGCCTTTGAACAGGTTATTTCCTCATGTGCCCTACCGCGTAGCTATAGTGAAGAGACGTGGATTTCCAAACAAATTATCCAAGGCTACTGCAACCTGTTCAATGCAGGTTTTGGTTATAGTGTTGAAGTCTGGGACGATACAAAGTTGGTAGGAGGCCTGTATGGGGTCACCATTGGCAAAGGCTGTTTCGGTGAATCGATGTTCAGTACCCGCACTGATGTTTCAAAAATGGCTTTTTATAGCCTCATGTTAATTGCAAAGGAGAATAATTTACCTTGGGTCGACTGCCAGCTGGTAAATGAACATCTGCTTAGCTTGGGTGCCTGTACAGTTTCTCGGCAGGATTATCTTAAATCGTTACAAGATGTAATTATTCAACCTGCTATCGATTGGAAAAAGTATCAGGAGCGTGTATTTTCAAGTGAAACAGTTGCACTTAATAGCCGCCTGAGCGAATGATAATAATGAGGGACCATGTATGAAATCTTATCACCCTAAGTCCCTGTTGAATGACTTGCAGTACTATATTACACCACCACATGACTGTAGTTATCTAGAAAAGAAATCTGCACGCATGGTCTTTCTGGACCCTGTTCATCGTATTGACGTAGAAACATTGTCTGAACTTTCTCGGCTAGGCTTCCGACGTAGTGGCGACTTTATCTATCGTCCAGAATGCCATCTGTGCCGGCAATGCCTTTCCTGTCGGGTCCCTGTAAATGCTTTTCAAATGAACAGCAGCCAGAAAAAAGCATGGAAGCGTAACCAGGATTTACGCATGAATATTATTTCAACCCGTGATGCAACCTGGCAGCATTATGCACTGTATGAGCGCTATATTTTGGCACGTCATGCTGATGGAGACATGTATCCACCCAGTCAAGACCAGTTTGAAAAATTCTTGGTACATAGCTGTACAGAAAGCTTCTTTCTTGAGCTGTGGAAGGATGAACAGCTCATCAGCGTTTCTACATGTGATCCGCTGGATGATGGTATTTCAGCGGTTTATACTTTTTTTGATCCTGATGAAAACCGTCGCTCCCTAGGAGTATTTGCAATTTTAAAGCAGATTGAATATGTAAAAATGCTAGGTCTAGATTACATTTACCTCGGTTACTGGGTACCACATTCAGCTAAAATGAACTATAAATCCCAATATACCCCATTAGAAATTTTACTAGATGGACAGTGGCGGCATTTGAACCGATCCTTAAACGCTGAAGAGATTCATGCGCTGGGTGATTCGCTCCTCACCACCCTTCCTTCGGGCTGGAATCAGCTGATTGTTAAATAAATCAGTTTGACTTAGCGAAATAACTGGCTGAAATCCTCACTACAAGACTTGACCATGATAATGGCATGTTCACGTCCTCCATTCGGTCCAGGATAATAATTACGTCGCTGATCAATTTGATGAAAGCCGCTCTTTTCATAAAGTGCAATGGCAGCTGTGTTGCTTTCACGTACTTCCAGAAAAATTTGTACAGGCATATTTTCTAAAAGTGAAATTGATTGCTCAAGCAGGGTATAACCTAGTCCTTTACCTTGCCAGGAAGGATGAATAGCCATTAATAACAGGTTAGCTTCATCTAGAATAGGCTGTAGAATACAGAAGCCGATAACCTGACCTTGCAGCTCGTATACAGTACACAGATAACTTTGTAATGCCTCTTCGAATAATCGAAAAGACCACGGGTGAGTCTGAACCTGTTTTTCAATCTCAGTCACCTGAGGCAGGTCAGATTTTTGCATTAAGCGGATCATATACAACAGGGCTTTTATAGCTATCCAACTTGCATTATAAGAATTGTTTATGAAAAATCGAGAATAAAAAAGGACAATTTAAATTGTCCCTTTTCTTATATACTTTTAGAAACCTAGTTTATTACGCCATTTTTCTAAAAGAGCTGTGGTATCTGTATCATTTGGATGAAATTTTGGTCTTAAAAAGTCTGCCAGTTCAGGAATTTGTCGAGTTATAAAACCCTTACGGCCATACATAAATTTCAGCATATATCTGGTATCTTTCCAGGTTAGTTTTTTATCTGCGCTTAAGAGACGCACAGTAAAATATGACTGTGTAAAGAAAATCAGCGTTAAGGCAATGATTAGCGCCGAAGAGCGCATAAAATAAGCCTTAGGCCCTTGCCCATACATTGCTGTATAAACATCAAAGGCTACAGCTTTATGCTCATTTTCCTCTATGGCATGCCACATCCAGAGTTTATACATGGTCTCATCATTAAATAAGGCCTGCACATCTGCATTCTGCAACAGCTCAGCCGCAATAGTGGCAGTAAAATGTTCAAGAGCACATGTACCTGTTAAATCAACCATTTCCTTGGTGTAACCGAACGGTTTCATCAGACGGTATACAACTTCCGTACCTACTTTAAGTACTTGCCCTGTCTGCTCTTCCATTTTACGTACATCATAACCATAAGCCTGAGCAGAAGCATTAAAGGCAAGATGCTCCTTAGAATGCATAGCTTCTTGCCCGATAAAAGCACTAATCTCTTTTTGAAGTGCTGGATCTGAGAGTTTAGGGTTTTGACGCACCGCACGGGTACTATCTACAAAAAATTTTTCACCCTCTGGAAACAGTGCAGATAAAGCTGTCATAAAATGGGTTATACCGGCATCGCCGCTCGCCCAGTAACGTGGAACCTGATTAAATTCAAAGTCCATACGACGTACAGGAAAGCTAGCACCGGCACGATTTGAAATATTTACTTTAGCATTCATTAGGGTTACTCCTCGCAAGTGAGCAATTCGCTAGCTTGCTTTTATTTTTTGATTTCTTATTTCTTATCATACGTTTTTTTTATTGTGCTATAAGGGCAGATAAGGACATAGAATTATCAGTTAAGGACAGCTGATATTTATTTTTGTCTGACAATTTTATAAAGTTATTTAGATATATATTTATATAAATAAAAAAAGCGCCCTAAAAGGACGCTTTTTTTGACACAGTAAAGTGATTATGCAGTTACTTTCGCAACAACACCAGCACCTACTGTACGACCACCTTCACGAATCGCAAAACGCAGACCAGCGTCCATCGCGATCGGGTGGATCAGCTCAACTGACATCTCAACGTTGTCACCTGGCATAACCATTTCAACGCCTTCTTTCAGCTGGATCGCACCAGTTACGTCAGTTGTACGGAAGTAGAACTGTGGACGGTAACCATTCAGGAATGGAGTGTGACGACCACCTTCTTCTTTAGAAAGTACATATACTTCTGCATCAAATTTAGTGTGCGGCTTGATTGTACCTGGTTTAGCCAGTACCTGACCACGCTGAACGTCTTCACGTTTAGTACCACGTAGCAGAACACCACAGTTCTCGCCTGCACGACCTTCGTCAAGCAGCTTACGGAACATTTCTACACCCGTTACAGTCGTTTTAACTGTATCTTTGATACCAACGATTTCAACTTCTTCGCCGACTTTAACAATACCAGACTCAACACGGCCAGTAACTACTGTACCACGACCTGAAATTGAGAATACGTCTTCGATTGGCATCAGGAATGCTTTGTCGATTGCACGTTCTGGTTCTGGAATGTAAGTGTCAAGCGCTTCAACCAGAGCAAGAACTGCAGACTCGCCATACTGACCGTCGTTGCCGTTCAGTGCTTGAAGAGCTGAACCACGGATGATTGGAGTGTCATCACCTGGGAAGTCATAAGTAGACAGAAGTTCACGAACTTCCATTTCTACCAGTTCAAGTAACTCTTCGTCATCAACAAGGTCACATTTGTTCAGGAACACGATGATGTAAGGTACACCAACCTGACGAGAAAGCAGGATGTGTTCACGAGTCTGTGGCATTGGGCCATCAGTTGCTGCACATACAAGGATCGCGCCGTCCATCTGAGCAGCACCAGTGATCATGTTTTTAACATAGTCAGCGTGGCCCGGGCAGTCTACGTGAGCGTAGTGACGAGTTGGAGAGTCATATTCTACGTGTGAAGTATTAATGGTAATACCACGCGCTTTTTCTTCTGGTGCAGAGTCAATTGCTGCGTAATCTTTCGCTTCACCGCCGTAAGTTTTTGCACAGATTGTTGCAATCGCAGC
>NZ_JFCC01000020.1:0-48316 GCF_000582925.1 Acinetobacter sp. 1294596
ATTTTATCATTAATTTTTCTGTAAATATTTTTTTATAGATTTAAAAATTATTACATAAATTTTTAAATCTATAAAATGTTTGATTTATGCGGAAATTCGAGGATTCTATTTTTTAATTTAATATCTTAAATGAATGATAAATAAAAAATTTATTTTTAATAATATATGATTAAACTATTGAAATTAAAAAAATTTTTTTAAAAAGAAGAGGATTTTAACGAGAGTCCTATTAAAGAAGGTTTGCATACATAAAGTTGGGTTTTTCTTCATTTACTCATGAATCTACTTAAAAATTTTTAATTGAAAAATTTACTAAAGGTGAATTTATAGTTATTAAGTAGCCAATAGATCTAAAGAAAATAAATAGGAGATTTACTTAATCTAAATAAATTTTCAGTAAAAATATATAGTATAAATATCATACAGCAAGTTGACCTTTTTGTTCATACTAGCTGGAACTTGATCTCATCCCAGTCTGAGTATTCAGCAAGTCATATTGGCAAAATCTTAATTACCAGTAAGTTTTCCTGTTTATATCTTGAGCAAAAGAAGAGGAAACAAGAAGTTATTCTATTTTAATTGGCTTCATCTTGCTCATTTCCTATTTAAAATACTTTTAAAGGCAGTTAGCAGGTTTAGGAATACCAGCAAGACGGCTCAAGTGCCGAGCAACTAGACCGGTATTAAATTTTTCCTGTAAAAGGGCATTATCAATTAATGGATCATCCAGAGTCTTGATCAGATACTTAATTAGCGGGCGGGTGGCAGGAGAATGCCCATACTGATGGTAAAACTGACGTACGGCTTGTAAGACTCTGAAGTGCCAAGGAGTTAATTCAAGCTCCAGTGATTTTGCCAGTTGCTGAGCAACCTTTTCATTCCACAATGTATAATCGACCAGATGGCCGTCCTGATCCAGTTTAAGATTCATAAAAATAGCCTAAGTATTATTTCAAGCGAATACAACGATTGAATTGCAAAATAATATCTGCAAATTTTAAATAATCAATTTGATCAATAAAATCAGGGAGTTCTTCTATTAAAAGTTCTGTATCAGTTCTTAATATGAAAAGGGAGGTACACTCTTTTAACCACTCGACAGAAAAATACAGCACTGCTTCACCCATAAGGACTATGGTATCTTCAGGACTATAAATTTTCTCTAATTTGCTTAATGCCTGAGGAGTGGAGGAGTAATCTGACTGTACAAGAAAAAGGGTTTTATCTGTCATATATATTACTCGTGAAAATTACCAATACAGAACATGATCAAAAGAGCGAATTAATTCGGCATCAAACTTTACAATTTGAATTTCCTGCTGAGTATTTTTTACAAAAGAAGAGTTTTGGTCTTCTTCCTCTATAAGTACAGGTGTTAAATCATAAAATTCAAAACTATCTAACAGATTTGATGCAATCTTGAAGGCATAGCGTAACTGGTCAAATTCTAATTTGGAGCGTAATAGAGTGAGAGCTGCATCTTGCAGTAACACTTTGACTTGACAGCCAAAAGTCGCCAAAACCATTGTGGCTGAAAGGCTTTCATGTATCTGTAAACTACCAAGGTTAGGCTGGGTTAATATAACAAGTACAGTTCTCACACAATTCACCTTTTAAAAGCAACAATCTATTGAAAATAACAACTTAGAATTGAATTAAACGTTGAGCAGACTGTACGGCATCTGCCAGTTCACCTAATCCAACCAGTTCAAATCCCTGAGCAAGGTTGTATTGACTGATCTGATGACGCTGTGCATTCTGCTCATCAGTAATGCCACGTGCTAGTGCTGCACTGACACATACCGGTAAGCGAATATTTAGTTTTTGCCACTCGTGAGTCAAACTGCGCTGATCATCTGGTAACCATTGCAAGCTATTGGCTACCATTACACCATCTTGGTAAAAAAATACACGAAAGTTTTCATCTTTAGTTTTTAAGGCCTGAGCAAGACCAAGTGCATGCCAGGCATATATTGAAGTCGGAGCAGAGGTAATTAGTAGTAGGGTACTCATTAAATATTCATTCGGTTTAGATCAGTGATTTGTTTCGATCAGGGTTATGACGGAGCAATACGCATCATCATTTAAGGGTAGTATACAATGATTTTAGTGACTGGTGGTTTAGGCTTTATCGGCTCGCATGTAGTTTTAAACTTGCTAGCTCAAGGGCAAGAGGTCATTATTGTTGATAATCTGGCCAATGCTAATTTGCAAACTCTGGAAAGACTTGAATATATTTCCGGAATGTATGTGCCATTTGTAAAAATTGATGTACGTAATACGCCTGCCCTGAATAAAGTTTTTGAACAGTATTCAGTTGATGCTGTGATTCATGCTGCTGCATTCAAGTCTCTTGAAGAATCTAGATTAAAACCACTTGAATATTACAATGATAATGTCAGTTGTATCATGAGTCTGTTACGTTCAATGCAGCGCACAGGTGTCCGCTCTCTAGTACATTTATCTTCTTTGGCGGTATATGGTAAATCCGGTTTGGATCTCACAGAAGATGAGCCATTTAACTATACCTACCCGAATCCTTATGTTAAATCTCAACAGATGGTTGAAGAGATTATTTATGATACTTATAAAACAGATAATGAATGGAAAATAGCTATTTTAAGGCTGGGTAATGTGGCGGGAGCTTTTGAACACGGAGTTTTAGGGGAATATGTGACACCTTTACCAAAAAACATTATGCCGATGGCTATGCAGGCCGCAGCAATGCAACGGGAATATATTGAATTACAGCGTCACGCAAATACAGAGGATCACACTGTAGAGCGAAGTTTTTTACATGTACTTGATGCATGTGATGCAATAATTTCAAGCTTGCTCTGGCTGCAAAATCAATATCATTGTTGTGAAGCATTTAATATTGCCGGAGAGAAAGTAGTTTCTATACAAGCCCTATTAGATCAGGTAGCGACTCATACTCAATCAGACATTCGTACCATCGATGCAACCCATAAACTCGATGAGCTTGAGCAGTTAGGTGCTAATTTGAATAAAGCTAAAATTCAGCTTCAGTGGGGGCCTAAACGCACCTTGAAACAGATGATTGAGGATGAGTGGCGTTTTTATCAGAATACACTACAAGGGCAATAATTACTTTAATAAAAATGATTATTATTTACATAAAGGTGATTATTGCTTAGCATAATAGATTACGAGCAGTTTTAAATGATTGAATATATTCTTAATTCAGTACAAAGATAGAGGACGTTTATGCAAACTCGAATCGAACACGACACTATGGGTGAGGTTGAAGTCCCAAATGAAGCTTTATGGGGAGCTCAAACACAGCGCAGTTTGCAAAACTTTAAAATTGGACAGGAACGTCTGCCGCGTCCTATGATTCGTGCAATGGGGCTGGTTAAAAAGGCGGCAGCAATGACCAATGCCGAACTTGGCCAGATCACAGATGAAATTTCTGGTTATATCGTTGGTGCTGCTGAAGAGGTGATTGAAGGTAAATGGGATGCCCAGTTTCCGCTAGTCGTATGGCAAACTGGCTCAGGCACCCAGAGCAATATGAACTGTAATGAGGTAATTGCCAATATTGCCAACCAGAAATTGGGAAATGCTTTAGGTTCACAAAAGCCGGTTCATCCAAATGATCATGTAAATCGGGCCCAATCTACTAATGATTCATTTCCGACTGCAATTCATGTAGCAGCCAGTTTGCAAATTAATGAACTTCTTATACCGGCGGTCACCAGATTAAAAGATACCTTAGAACGAAAATCTAAAGAATTTAAAGATATTGTTAAGATTGGTCGTACCCATTTGCAGGATGCAACCCCCTTAACGTTAGGTCAAGAATTTAGTGGCTATGTATCACAGTTAGATCATGGATTAAAACGTCTGAATCAGGCTCTTGAAGGATTGTACGAATTGCCACTAGGGGGTACAGCAGTAGGCACAGGTTTAAATGCTCATCCCCAATATGCTGAAAAAGCTGCAACGCGACTGTCACAGTTCACTGGCTTGCCTTTTGTAACAGCCCCTAACAAATTTGAGGCTCTGGCAGGCCGTGATGCAGCTGTATTTGCATCAGGTGCTTTAAAGACGCTTGCTACAAGCCTAAACAAGATTGCTAATGATATTCGCTGGTTGGCAAGTGGGCCACGTTGTGGCTTGGGAGAGTTATATATTCCTGAAAATGAACCGGGCTCAAGTATTATGCCTGGAAAAGTGAACCCGACCCAAAGTGAAGCCATGACTATGGTGGTTGCTCAGGTATTGGGCAATGACACCACAATTAATATTGCTGGAGCTTCAGGGAACTTTGAGTTAAATGTTTTTATGCCAGTGATTGCATTCAATTTATTACAATCAATCCAGCTTCTAGGTGATGCATGTAATAGTTTTAATGATAACTGTGCAGTAGGTATAGAGCCGAATCGTGAAAAAATAGATTATTTCTTGCATAACTCGCTTATGCTTGTGACGGCTTTAAATCCAGTGATTGGATATGAAAATGCAGCCAAGGTAGCTAAAACAGCTTATAAACAAGGAAAGACACTAAAGCAGGTTGCTGTAGAACTTAATCTGGTCACTGAACAGCAATTTGATGAAGTAGTCAGACCGGAAAAAATGGTTTCACCAAATACTAAGTAATCTAGACAGGATTATTTTCTAGCCAATTAAACATCGGCAGTTTTTATCAGGCGGATAAATTCGTCCAATAGGTATTAACTGCTGATGATTTGGTTAGATATATATTAATTTCCAGGAAAGATATAACAGCTATTTTTCATAATATTTTTATATGATTAGTTTTATTTAAAAATATGCCCAAATCGCTACTTGGGAAACCATGTAAAATAAAGGATTATGATCTAGCTTTACTGGCTACTTTCCTGTTATTTTATCCAATAAATAAGCCACAAGAAGTGGCTTATTTTTTATTCATATCAAAGGGAAGATCAATCCCAATATCTGCCTCATTTCAGATAAGTTTATGCCTTGAAGTATATATTTCTGTTATTCTTTTAGTTGTATGGTCTGCGAGGGTTTAGGCTGATTTTCCAGCTTTCTTATACAAGGGAATGGAAGTATAGGTATTTCATGAAAGCTTGGTAAGTGCCGACTACTTAATCCAAGATTGACATTGACTTGCTTAATCGCTGTTAAAAATGTTCTTGATAGATATTGTGTCGTGTGAAGCAGCATTCTTGCCAGATTTAAGGCTTAAAATCCCCAACTTATGTTCGAAGTTTGATAACTCTGGTCAATGTTAGCAGCAATTTCTATACTCAGGTCATTGCACCAATGTCTGTCCAGATGGTGTAAGCCGTACCAAGGGAAAGTGTGCGCATTGAATAGGCAAGCACACCAAAACTAAGAACCATAAAGAAAAGGGTAATAATACTAGGGGTGAGTTTAGTAAAGTCTGCTGATAGCTTCATTGAATACGCCCAGACAATCTCAGAAATACCTGCAACAAGTAGAATAACTCATGCCATAATCGCTAACTTTAAATAGCGATCAGCTCGTCCCGACAAGTGTAAACTGGTGCAGCTTAGTTTAAAATGCACCAGTAGAAGTCGTCTACTTTGAATATAATAAGTGGACCTTAAAGTAAAACTAATAAGAGAATAGTAAAAGGTGTATTGCTTACTCAATATATGCTTGAATAAAAATAATAAAAACACAGGACTAGTATGGATATAATAACAAGATAATTGAGTTTAGTTAGCCCTAATTTTACTGTTATCTATCCTCTTAACGAAAAGAAAGGTGAGGGTTATTTTTTTATCTAAATTTACCTTTAATTAAAACCGGATAGACACTGTGTCAAATGGCTATGTACAATCTGGGTTGTTGAGATTATTCATGCCACCATTGGATACTTATAATGCTAAGAATAGAACGTATTGATCCCCAATCGAAAGCGTGGCAGGATTTTATTGTATTGGGCTGTGAATATTTTCAGCGTCACTGGCCGAATGTTTACACTAATAATAGTGAAACCAAAATTCAAGAACTGATCTCATCCGATTTGAAGCAACGATTTAAGCAGGGAGATCGAGGATTTTTTATTATGTATCTCAACGATGAACCTGTTGCCATTGCTAATGCCTGGCTTAGCAAAGATGACGATATTATCCTGAATGTTGCAGAGTTTTATGTCCGTGATGAATACCATCGGCATGGTCTTGGAAAAGCGCTATGGCAGAATGTAATAAGTTGGGGGCAAAGTCTTGGCGCGGTTCTTGTCGAACTTGAAACCGATGAGCTTAAACCCGCAAATTTTTTCTGGAAATCACTAGGACTTACTGTGACTCATACCGCTCCAAGGCTTCGCTATAGCTTGACCCTCGTTAATAAGTAATAGATTAGTTATTAACTGTTTATTAGCTCTTAGTTACCTGTATTTGTAAAGCTCAGATAGCGGCCTCATAAATTACAGTTTATTCTATAATCCTTAAAATAGTGCTTATAAGTGTAAATAAAATAGATTTGGTTCAACTCTAGCTAGAAGATCAGCTAATTAACGAATAAGCGAGTCTGGTATTACTCGTTACAGATTACCTTATCTTTCTGAACATAATAGTTTAAGGCAATCTTCATATCCTGAAGGAGTTTAGGCTCAGTATACTCATTTGGTGAGAGCTTTAGTAAAGCCGGTATATACTCATTTTTATAAACAGCAGGGTAGTCTTTACAGATGATCTGGGTGCGCCGTTCCTGTGATGTATTAGGATGATCAAGCTGGTCCAGAAAGTCTGTGATTTTTTTATCTGCCTGATCAAATTTTGCTGTTACTGTTGGTTCATTTGAAGGCTCAGCAGCCATAGGCTGTTCAGGTTGTTTTTGACATGCAGTAATGGTTAAAGTGAAAAGAAGGATAAGGACTACTTCTGTTTTCATCGAGGTTTGCCTTTAATTAAAGCTTGCTAATTATAAATTTTAGTTTGTAAAAAAGAAACTTTAAAAAAATTAATTCTTTGATTTAAAATAAAAATATAAAATTGAATGTGTAAGCTCTTACTGAGATGATTTTTGGACCTCATATCCTGCATAATAAAATCAGAAATCATATGGATGCAAGAGGTGCGGGTTTCTTGAGTATGTTGCTAAGTATCTTTTTATTTAATTTTTCAGAATTCTATTTAAAAGAAAAACCTACCGTTGAAGGTGGAAAGTATTAAGAATATTCAACTTGCTAGAAATTTAGATAGAGACTGAACCTTATTATAACCAGAAAAAATCATCTATTCTGATTTAGACTAATCATTCTCTAAATCATCAATAATCTTATTGAATGAAATATCACTATTAAGGTTTTTAGTCTCAATCATTTTCTGGATTGAGCATTCTTCTTATTTTATCCGCTTTAATATAATCAATAAATGTCGCATGGTGAGCAAAGTTGAAATCATATTTCTATCCTAAATGTCCTATAAGTTTAGGACTAACTTCAATAGATGAAAACTTTCTTTCAAAAACCACTCTTATAGAAGTTAAAATATCCTCTATAGCTTGAAGTCTTCTAGACCTATATTGGTAATTAATTAGTTTACTAAGAAGTTCAGTATACTCAATAACTTTAAAGTCGAGTTGTTTAATGGAGAATCCTGCCATTAGATAACCATTTTCAATAAATGTAGATTTGTGTGATTTACAGAAATATTTAATCTTATCTAGAGCATTAAACTTATCAAAATATAAAGATTCTTCAAAGAGGAAAAAATTAGAGAAAAAGTAAAGCCGCAACTCCCCCGCAAGCGGTTCTATTAGACCATTTGACCTGGTTTACAAATTGATATTTTTAGCAAAAAGTTGAAGCCAATTTTGTCATTTGTCAAATTCTCTACTAATTCATAAATATCAATACTAAACTCTCATAAAAACTGACTTGTCTTCCTTTTTTGGGAAAATCTAAGTAGCATTACTAGAGTACTGTGTCTAACACACTCTCTTATTTAGTTATTTTCTATCCTAATATATACATCATTCTCTATCATCCATCAGCTTTCTAAAGTCTGAGTCCGGAAACTCAATCACATGTAGGCACTTACCATATAGACGTAAATAATATTCGCGTACAGTAGGCTTATGGTACTTTTCCTGGTCTTCTGAGGCTTCGACCTCGGCTATGTACTTCATAAGCTCAAAAGCCACTTGTTCTTTTGCCGTATGGCAAATTTCAGATTTGGTGGTCATTCTTTTTATTCTCCATAAATATTGAAATAGAGTGGCTTCACAATTAATAGGTTTTATTGACTATTTATATGTCGATTATAATTTTATTATGCCGAATATTTGAACATTTAACACCCGAAATTTAATTACCATCTTTATAAATGAGATTTGCCAAACCCCGCCAATCACCTTAAATTGTTGTTCTTCTATTTCCTCAGCAGTTAATAAAACTTCTGGTACTTCGTAATATTATCCGAAACAATCCTGACCGCACTCATCGGCAGAGGTTGTAAAGCCCAACATGACTAAATTTGCGCATATTGATCATAAAAAGAGAATGATGTGAGATGTCTAGCTAATTAATAAACACTAGAGCGTAATACATGCAAGAGTAACCCCCCAACTGAGGGCTTTTTATAAGTTCAATCATTGGCCAAATAACATTGAATTAGTTGGCATAATTGCTAAAATGCAAACTGCTTTTTAATACTGTTTTGCAATTATTTTGCTAAAGTTTTGCTGGGTAAAATTTAAGCCATTATAAAACAGTAACTTATTTATGGAAATTTTTAATGCTCGATATTTATTTAACAGATGTTCAGAAACAAGTGCAATTTAAGGATTATCCAGGTGAACATCCAGTTAAATTTATTCTAAATTTTAAAAAGATCTTTCCTAGCGTGATGGAGCTGATTTTACCCGTTTTACCGGATGATGAAGATCTGGAAAAAATGACTTGGGAATCAACAACCCAGGATTTTGAACTATTCAAGAAACTTTTGAATGGCTGGGGAATCATTGAGCTACGTTTAGGTGCTATTGCCAAATTTAAAGATAAAAAATTTGCAGATCAGTTAGTTAAAAAGGCCCAAGCAAAACGTAAAGCTTTATCATTAGAGCATCCTGAGTTATCAGATATAGATTTAGATTATCTATTTATGCATGAAATCCATGCTTTGATTGATGCCGAACTGGTAGAAGTGGGTGAAAAATTTTATTTACCTGTTTTACGTGATAGCTGGAAATCACTTGTTTCAGACCGGGTTTTAATGGCAAAGCTATAATTTAAAAATGATTGAGAAAGGATAGCAACAGCTATCCTTCTTATTTAAAGATAATTTATTCTTAAAATCAGAATAGAAAATTATTCTATAAGTTTACTGTTTTAAATGGTGCGCGTACCTTGCGACCATGCAGCAGATAATATAGGACAATGCAAATAAGAGCCAGAAGACTGCTTATAAAATATAACTGCGAGTAGTTTATATATTCCAGTAATTTTCCGAGTATATAAGGCCCAAATCCCAACCCTGCATCCAGAAAAATAAAAAAGGTTGAGGTAGCAAGTCCCATGCGCTCTAAACTGGTACTTTTAACAGCAATGGTCTGACACACTGACTGAATATTTCCAAAACCTAATCCTAGTAAACCCGCACAAATTAGCAGCATACTTGCAGTTTGAACTTGGCTTAGCAAGAACAAGCCGAATGCTAAAATTAAAATAGCCGGATACATGGTGATATTTTCACCTCTTCGGTCCACCAAAGGGCCGGTAAAAGGACGAGAAAATAGTATCGCTAATGCATACATCAGGAAAAAAATAGAAGCCGCCTTAGCCAGATCTAAACTTTTTGCATAGAAATTAATAAAGGAAAGAACACCTGAATAGCAGACTGAAGTTAATAGTACAATAATGGCAATCGGCACAGCACGCGGCTCAATAAACTGTGTAATCCAGCTAGATTTTGGAGGTAAAGCTGTTGCTGTTTCCTGTCTGCTTACTAAGTTGGGCATTTTTATACCTAGAGCAGTAAACAGGCAGCAGAATGCAATTATGCTTGAGAATATAAAAATTACATTATAATCAAAATTTAAACTAAGCCAGATTCCTAGAAATGGTCCGATAGCAGTGCCCAAGGTGCTGCTCATACTATAATAACCAATACCTTCACCACGGCGAGACACTGGTAAAATCTGTGCAATCAGGGTTCCTAGAACAGTAGAAGCTACACCCATTGTGAAACCATGAATAGCACGTACAAATAGTAAAAAGCCAATACCATATTCTATAAAATAAAGGCCAGAAAACAGGAAAAATCCACTCAGGCCAGTAAGCAAAGTAAGCCTGTGTCCAAATCGAGATAAAAATTTTCCAATCAGCAGGCGCCCAAATAAGGTTCCTACAATATAAAGACCAGAAATCAGACCTGCCTGTGCGGTGGAAGCACCTAGTTCAGCGACTGCATAACCTACAATAACCACTATTAGAAGATAGAAGACCAGAATAAGCTGAAAGTTAATAGCACTGGCCAGAATAAAATTTTGGGTCCATAAGGGAGCACTGTCTTTCATATTGCACCTCTTTTGGAGTCTTGAAGTTGCTTCAACACTAATTCCAGCGTGGCTTTTACAAGTGCCAGTTGTTCTGGTTCAATGTGCCGAATTAATGAATATTCAAATTGATCAATACAACTGCTGCATTGTTCAAACAGGGACAAGCCTTTTGAAGATAAAGTTAGCATTTTTTGCCGTTTATCTTCTGTATCAATTTGCTCCAGAAGCTCAAGCTCTATCAATATATGTGTTCGCTTTGCAACAGCAGGCTTGGAGATATTTAAATATTCAGCAATATCAATTGAGGTACATGAATGTTTAAAGTGAATGGTATGTAGTCCCTGCCATAATGAATAATTCAGGCTGTAAGGTTCAAGAATGGTATTAATCTGATCACTCATCAATCTAGCCGAAACCAGAAGTGCAGAACGAAAAGTAGGAAGATTAGACATATAGTTAACTAGGGTAACTAAAATCTGACAATATAGTGCCGAGTTCAGTAAGAATCAAGGTCCTACTACATATCTGTTATAAGTTGTGTTTGGAAAGGTATTAAAAACAGACCACATTAAGTTTTTAACTCAGGCCACTTTCAAAATATGTTTTTATAAACTATAGTAAGGAAAGAGTGAAAGCATACACAAAAAGTTGGAATTATTTTTCAATGTTTTTCATGCTTTAGCTTATCAATCGGAAATCCGTTCAGGTCGAGATTAAGCTTTGCTATTACGTGCTGGATTGTTGCTGGCCTTGGCAACAGTATGTTTACAGATTGCAGTATTCTTGCAGCCATTATTACCGCAGCGATATCAGGTTGCGCCAGTCTGTGAGAAAATTACTCATGTATTACTTGCGCCTCCGCACCAGCATGAGCTGTATTTTTCTTTGGATGACACATCACAGCACCGGTTTCTCTCTGATTCCTCAGTTCATGATCATGACAGCAGTCACCATGATCCTAATCATCAATGCCAGTACTGTACAGTCTATGGAAATCTGGTCCTTCCCCCTTATTTAGATTTTAAAGAAATCCTGATTCGTATACAGATTCGTCTCATTACACTTGAACAATTATTTCGGCATATCTATTTTAGTCTGCAAAGACTGTTCCTGCTTCCGCAGGGACGAGCGCCTCCTTTATATATTCCTGTCTAAATCATTAACTTAAACTTTAGGGTAATCATTACTCTAGACCAGTTTTATCTAAATTTAGAAAGAGAATAGTTATGTTATTACTATCTTCAGACGCTACAGTACGGCAAGTTAAATCTATCGCATGGATTATTACCAATATCTTGCGTACAAAACAAAACATAAAGCCACATGCTTCTTTTGAACAATCTCAGTACTGTGAATTGATAAGCTTCTTTAAGCTCCAACCTCAACTTGTGCTTAACAATAACAATACAGTGCTCTGTAGAATAATATAGGTGAAGTAATGGACTTAGGTTTAACAGCGCTTGAGCTTGCACGAATACAATTTGCCTTTACGGTTTCTTTTCATATCATTTTCCCCTCAATTACCATTGGGCTGGCAAGCTTTCTTGCTGTACTCGAATGGAGATGGTTGAGAACCCGAAATCCAATTTTTCAAGATCTTTACAAGTTCTGGATTAAGATTTTTGCTGTAGCATTCGGTATGGGCGTAGTGTCCGGTATCGTAATGAGTTATCAATTTGGTACCAACTGGAGTGAATTCTCACGTTTTGCAGGTGGTGTCACCGGGCCATTGCTGACCTATGAAGTGTTAACCGCATTTTTCCTTGAAGCTGGTTTCTTGGGTATTATGTTGTTTGGCTGGGGCAGGGTCGGTCCTAAAGCACATTTCTTTGCCACTCTTATGGTCGCTCTAGGTACCTGTATCTCAATGTTCTGGATTCTGTCTTCCAATAGCTGGATGCAGACACCTGCGGGCTATGCTATTGAAAATGGCATCATTGTACCGCAAGACTGGCTAGCGATTATATTTAACCCCTCATTTCCATACCGTTTATTCCATATGGGAATGGCAGCTTTTCTGGTCTCAGCTTTACTGGTCTGTGCAACTGCAGCATGGCATCTGTTAAAGGGCCGTCGCGATGCTATGGTAAAAACTTCTTTCTCTATGGCACTCTGGATGTTGCTGGTGCTTGCCCCATTACAGATTTTCATTGGCGATATGCACGGTCTGAATACTTTGAAGCATCAGCCAGCAAAGATTGCCGCAATGGAAGGACATTGGGAAACCAACCACAATGAAGGAATGCCACTTTACCTGTTCGGTATTCCAGACATGGCAGCAGAAGAAACCAAATATGCGGTCGGTATTCCCAACCTGGGTAGCTTAATCCTGACTCACAGTATGGATGGTACCGTAAAAGGCCTCAAGGATTTTGCTTCAGAAGATCGTCCAAATTCTCTGGTTGTATTTTGGAGTTTCCGGATTATGGTCGGTCTGGGCATATTAATGCTGTTACTGGCTTTAGGAGGATTACTGCTACGTAAAGGTGGTCGTTTATATGAAAATAGAGGGCTACAATATTTTGCTTTAGTAATGGGACCGGCGGGATTTGTAGCGCTGCTTGCTGGCTGGGTTACAACAGAAGTAGGGCGTCAGCCTTGGGTAGTATATGGCGTTATGCGGACTGCAGATGGCTTGTCGCCTGTACCGGCAAGTCAAGTCGGTCTGACACTAATCATTTTTGTAGTGGTTTATACGGTGGTATTTGGAATCGGCATTTATTATATGCTGCGTCTGATGCATAAAGGTCCGGAATTTGTTCATGCAGATCCTGTCGATCATGGCGGACCGGGACATTTTAAAACACCAATGCGCCCACTTAGTGCAGCTACTGAAAAAACAGACACAACCGATCAAGATATAAAGGAGAAACATCATGATTGATTTATCTCTGATCTGGGTAGCCATTATTGGCTTGGGTGTATTGATGTATGTAGTAATGGACGGATTCGATCTGGGCATTGGTATCATGTTTCCCTTTATTCAAGGGGAACAGGAACGCGATGTAATGATGAATACCGTAGCTCCCGTTTGGGATGGTAATGAAACCTGGATGGTACTCGGTGGTGCAGGGTTATTCGCAGCATTTCCAATTGTCTATTCCGCCGTGCTGTCTGCATTGTATATGCCCATAATTTTGATGGTTGTATTTTTGGTTTTTCGTGGAGTGGCATTCGAGTTTCGCTTTAAAGCCAACCGGACAAAACATTTTTGGGATAAATCATTCATTTTAGGTTCTTTGCTGTCAAGTTTTTTCCAAGGTGTGATCTTGGGCGCGTACATTCAGGGAATTAAAATTGCAGATGGCCGATATGTAGGGGGTGCATTAGACTGGCTAACGCCATTTTCTCTATTCACTGGAGTAGGTGTGGTCGTAATGTACGCAACTCTGGGCTGCGGTTGGCTCATTATGAAAACTGATCATGATCTACAACAGAAAATGTTTCATTTAATGCCAAAAATGCTGATCGCTTTACTGGTTATTTTTGCAGCTATTAGTTTATATACACCTTTTGCTCAGCCACTTATAGCAGAGCGCTGGTTTACTCAGCCGTATTTAACCTACTTCAGTCCGGTACCAATTCTTGTAGTAATCTTCACAGTTCTTGCTTTACGCGCTGTCAAGAAACAAAATGAACATAAGCCATTTATTTTTACTCTAGCGCTGGTTTTTCTGGCTTTCACTGGCTTCCTGATCAGTCTATGGCCTTACATTATTCCTTATGACGTAACGATCTGGCAGGCAGCAGCCCCACATAGCAGTCAGCTGTTTACACTGGTGGGCGCTGTAATTCTTATTCCGATTATTCTGGTTTATACCGGCTTGGCATATTGGGTATTCCGCCATAAAGTTCGGGTAGGAGATGAAGGCTATCACTAACTAGAAGGAGGTTATAATGAAGCTTTCAGAAAAGCAGTGGTTTGCAGTGTTATGGCTGGCGGGATTTTTCAGTCTGGTTTTAGTGGCCGGGCTATTTCGTGTCTTAATACAGCTTGCCTATTAATTGTACAGTTTGCAGTATAGTATTAAAAAGTGGTCTGTTTAAAACAGACCACCTCCATTTAGTGCTTCAGACCACTTTCCCAGCAGTCTTCTCTATAGTGAAGCAGTAATATTTAAGGCCGATATTTTTGGAATAAGTATGACTCCTTTGCTTGACCGAATTCTTCAGACGTTTCAAGCTACAGCTTCCGATCTTGATACTGTACTTCCTTTTTTTAATATCACTTCTGGCCAGATGATGGAGCAGAGATTAGGCTATGCTATCTATCAGCGCCAGAATTTTCCTGAATCTTGTGAATATGTACATATAGCACAAATTGAAAATAAACAGGAAAATATAGCTTATCTTTTTTCTCCATTTATTCTTGCTGTTCTCCAGTACAAGATAAGTTGTTATTTACCTGTAAGCTCCAAGTTATGGTTAGGTCATTATTTAAATATAGATAATCTTCATTTTATAAAACAAGAAAAATCTCTGGATGAAATGGGACTTTTTATTCAGATAGCACCACAGCAGTTAAACAGTGTGCAAACCAAGCTATACAGCCTATTAAGAGCTTTTCTTGATCCGAAACTTAGACAGGTGATTTTTATTGACCTTCAAAATTACGATGATAAAAATCTGAAAATGTTAGAGCAATCTCTGCATGCGAAGATTATCTATCTGCCGTTTTCTAGCAGTAAACTGCAAATAACCAGGTCAAGCTTAGCTGGCTTATTAGGTAAGAAAAAAACTCAGTCGGCGGCAGAAATATGTGAGCTCATTGCTGAGACCAATGCAGAATTACTTAGTACCTTAAATAATAGCCTAAGTATTAATAATAATTTAAAGCTTATTCAAGACTTACTATATAGCGAACATATTCTGGAAAAAATATCTGTTTATGAAGAATTTATAGACACTATTTTTAAACATAAAACCGAATTAACTAAGAGAGCCTCTTATGTCTAAAAAATCCTCCTCCAAGTTTCCTATTATTACAGTACTGATCAGTATTTTACTTGGCTGTATGTTTTTAGGATTCTTTTATCTGGCTGTTACTCAGGAACCGGAATATATGCCTTCATATCAGAAAAAAATGGCGAATCAGTGATAGCATTATAAAATAGTAGCCTCAGTAAATCTGGGGCTTGTTTCAGGTGGCTAATGAATAATAATGAGTTTTTCCAGCGCGTTAAAAATGGGCTCAAACATAGCTCCGAAAGGCGGCTTACTCTTAAAGTCTTTCAGGCCATTAAGAATTTTTTACAGGAATCAGATTATATTCAGGAATTTAAGTTTCCCTCTAGCCGCTTCCTTTCTGAAAGTTTGGGGATTTCACGGGATACTATTGAAAAAGCGTACGAACTTTTAGAAAACGAAAAACTAGTATATCGGGTCAAGGGTAAAGGGACTTTTAGTATTCCTTCTCAAATTCCACGTACTATTCAGGAAGAAAGCAACTTCAGCTTGCCTGAACAATTGATTCAACTGGAGACTCTATTTTTTGATCAAAATCTGGATTTTTTCGCAGATGGTATGCCAGAGGTACGAAATTTTCCGTTTAAAAAATGGTATGACACCGAAAAACTGGCTTTAGAGCAGAACGGACTAAATATCTTTTTAAAAGATAATACTCAAGGTCTTCCATTACTCAGACAAGAAATCGCCAATCTGGTTAATACACAGCGTCATAGCCGGGTACAACCAGAAAATATACTGATCGTAAATAGTACACAGCAGGCATTATATTTATGCGGACGAGTATTATTTCACCCTAATGACCGGGTAATCATGGAAAATCCTTACTATTCCAATGCCAGTCATCTTTTTAAAATGATGGGGCTAAATATACACTATTGTGATATTGATGCCCAAGGTTTAATGATTGAGCACTGCCATCATTTTACTGATATTAAAGCTATTTATGTGACACCGGCAAGCCAGTATCCAACTGGAATACAAATGAGTATGCAGCGCAAAAAAGAAATTGTGGCATACGCCCGGCAGCAAAATAGTTTTATTATTGAAGATGATTATGATGCCCTACTTTTAAATAGATCAGAAAATGACGCAATACTGGGTCTGGATTCCTGTCAGCGCACTATTTATATCGGGTCTTTTAGCAAATATATATTACCAAGCCTGCGTATGTCTTACATGATTTTGCCCAATGCACTGGTAGATGCCTTTACTCGTTATCGGAACTATATAGATGGCAGTGCACCTTCCCAGTATTTTCAAACCATTCTTGGGAAATTTATGCAGCGGGGTTATTACGCTGAATACCTTACTCAAATGCAGCGGATCTATCACGAGCGTTATGAAGCCTTTATTTTTTATTTTCATCAGTATTTAAGTGAATTTTGTTTTATCCATGAGCATTCGCCTGCAATGCAGGTTGCCTGTTACTTTAAAGAAAATTTACCTGATGAACTTGAGGAAAGTCTTGTCCAGGCGGCAGCACTCAAGAATATTAGTTTGACTCGTTTAAGTCAGTTTTATGCACAGCATCCGAGCTATGGTTTTGTACTGGGGTTCAGCTCACTGAACCCGACAGAAATTAAGTCATGTATGCTACAACTGCATAGCCTGATTACGACAGAACTGAAGCGAGTGAATAATATTATTGTTCCCTAGGAAAATAGATTAAAAATTTCATTCCTTAAAAACTGATGTCTTATATTTTTATCTAGATCTTTATGCCAATACATTGCCAGATTTAAGGCTGGCAGTTCAAAAGGTAACTCATATACCTGCACCTGTTTTGAGTAGTGAAGATTGTCTAATATATTTTTTGGAATAGTTAATATGAACTGATCACTCTGTTCCAAAACCTGTAAGGCAGTAGAATAATGCTGGCAGCGCAGAAAAATTTTACGGACCAGTTCCTGACGGTTTAAATAAATATCTTCCAGCAATACACCACTACGCCGTGATGACACACCAATATGCTGGGCCGAAAAGTATAACTCTTTAGACATTTCAGGTAGCTGTGTACACACTACAAAGCGGTCTTCAACCAGCCTTTCATTGCAAAGTCTTTGTCCAAAATCCTGTTCGAGATCAATGACAAAATCCGTTTGTTGTGTAGCAAGATCACTAATAATCATTTTTCGGTCAAGTTTACTGCTCAAAAATTCAATATCACTGTTCAGCTTCTGAAAATGATGAATCAGTTTGGGGAAAATTAATGGCTCGATTTCATCGTGAATAGCGATCTTTAAATTGTGAACCATGCCGACATCAAAATTTTGATGCTGAAGGACTGAAATTCCCTGAAGCGCCAGTAAGGCATGTTTGACAGGTAAATAGATTTGTTCGGCAAAAGGAGTAGGCCGCATCCTCGCTCCGCTACGTATAAACAGTTCATTTTTTAAATGTAATCGTAACCGTTGCAAGGCATGGCTTGCAGCAGACTGGCTGATGCATAGAACTTGGGCTGCCTTGGAGATACTTTTTTGCTCATAAACTGCAATGAAAAGAGGATATAAATTGATATCCATATGATGAAAAATGGCAATGTCGAGATAGTTTTCTTTATGAATTTCATGCATATTTGAGTATTGAATAAAATCATTTGGTTCATATTAAGTTTCAGGCTATGGTAATGTAAATAGAAAATAAGATGATTTCTAAGGATAAAAAATGTTTGAGCTCTCTTCACGTGCACAAGATTTTGTTCAACGTACCCGTAAATTTATAGAAACAGAAATCGAACCTGTAGAAAAAGTATTCTGGGAAGAAGTACATCAACTTAATCCCGATGGAAACTGGAAGAGCTGGCAATGGCCTGAACAGTTGACGGTATTAAAAGAAAAAGCTAAGGCTGCTGGCCTGTGGAATATGTTTTTACCAGATGCTGAGCTTGGTGCAGGGCTTTCTGTACAGGAGTATGCTCATATAGCTGAACTGACCGGCCGTAGTCTGCTGGCGCCTACTGTATTTAACTGTAATGCGCCAGATAGTGGCAACATGGAGCTACTCTGGCGTTATGGTAGTGAAGAGCAAAAGCAGCAGTGGCTCAGTCCATTGCTGGCAGGCGAAATCCGGTCAGTATTTTGTATGACTGAACCTGCTGTGGCTTCTAGTGATGCTACCAATATGCAGGCAACAGCAGTCATTGAAGGTGATGAGATTGTACTTAATGGCCGTAAATGGTGGTCATCAGGTTTAGGGGATCCAAATGCTAAAGTTATTATTTTTATGGCCCATACGCCAGATGAGAGTAAAGACCGGCATCACCAGCATTCTATGGTTTTAGTACCCATTGATACAGCAGGCGTGACTATTGAGCGTATGTTACCTGTTTTTGGTGATTATGATGCTCCGCATGGACATGGTGAAATCAGCTTTAACAATGTACGAGTACCACTCAGTCATTTTATTGGCGGGGCAGGGCAAGGGGTTGAAAATGCCCAGGGACGTTTGGGACCAGGGCGTATACATCATTGCATGCGATGTATTGGAGCTGCGGAAAAATCATTAGATTTAATGATTGAGCGTGGTATGTCAAGAACTGCATTTGGTAAGGAAATTCTAAAACTGGGAGGCAATCTCGAGCGGATTGCAGAAGCACGTGTAGCTATTGATCAGGCCCGACTTTTAACCTTGTATGCTGCCTACAAAATGGATACTTTAGGAAATATGGCAGCTTTAACAGAGATTTCTGCAATTAAAGTGGTGGCGCCTAGCGTACTTGAGAAAGTTGTAGATATGGCTATCCAGATTCACGGTGGTGCCGGTATGTCACGTGATACGGTATTAACAGGTTTCTTTGCACAGGCACGCAGTCTGCGTCTGGCAGATGGCCCTGATGAAGTACATAAGGGTATGATCGCCAAACTAGAACTGGCAAAACGTGGTTATAGTACCCGAAGAAAAGCTTAAAAATTCCAGGAATAGAATAAATGACGGTAATTGATGTTGGTGGACAGATCAAAAAAGGCGAAGAACTAGATATTGAAGCTGTAGAACAATGGCTAAAACAGCAGGGTATTGATCTGCAGGGTAAGGTTGAAGTAACTCAGTATTCGGGAGGGGCTTCAAATTGGACTTACCGCTTGAACTATGAAAATCTGGATCTGATACTACGTCGTCCACCTAAAGGGACTAAAGCCAAATCTGCACATGATATGGTTCGTGAATATACAGTACAGAAAAATCTGGCACCTTATTATCCGGTAGTACCACAAATGGTCGCCCTTTGTGAGGATGAGTCTGTCATCGGTTGCGACTTTTATGTGATGAAGCGTATAGAGGGAATTATTCCACGTGCCAAACTGCCGCCAGAGCTTCAGTTGGGTGAAGCACAAGTACATGAGCTATGTATTAATGTCATTGATAAGCTCATTGAATTACATCAAGTACCTTATCAGGGAACTGAGCTGGAAAAACTTGGTAAAGGCGAAGGCTATTGCCGGCGTCAGGTAGAAGGTTGGGACAAACGCTATGAAAAGGCCAGAACCATCAATGTACCTTCTTTTAAGTATGTCCGAAAATGGCTGCTGGATAACATACCAGAGGATTCAGAGACCTGCTTAATTCATAACGACTGGCGTTTTGACAATGTAGTGTTGAGTCCGCAGCAGCCCACACAAGTTATTGGTGTTTTAGACTGGGAAATGGCCACCTTGGGTGATCCATTAATGGATCTGGGCAGCGCCTTGGCTTACTGGGTAGAACCAACTGATAATATGATCTTCCGTTCTACCCGACGTCAACCAACTCATTTACCGGGTATGTTTAGCCGCAAACAAGTGGTTGAATATTATCTGGATAAAACTGGCCTGAAACCTGATAACTGGACCTTTTATGAGGTATTCGGTATTTTTCGTTTAGCGGTCATTGCCCAACAGATTTATTATCGTTATTTTCATAGGCAAACTCGAAATCCAGCCTTTAAAAACTTCTGGATCATAATTCAGGCCTTGCATGTACGTGCATTGAAACTGATTGCTCAGCAGAAAATTCATGAAAACCCGCTGGCCCAGAAATATGTACATAAGTTGCAGGAGATCCTGAAAAAATGACTACAATATATCTGGTTAGACATGGTCAGGCTTCGTTTGGCGCCACTAGTTATGACCAGCTATCTCCTAATGGAGAACTGCAGGCTAAACTTCTAGGTCAGTACTTCAATAAGATTCTAAAAGATGAACCTTATGTAGTAGCAGGAAGCATGCGGCGTCATCAGCAGACCGCTCAACTGGCACTTGCAGAATACTTTCCTGAAGTTCCGGTCCAGACATTGAGCGAATGGAATGAGTTTAACCATCAGCAGGTTTTCTCTCGCTATGAACCCCGTTTTAATGAGCCTGCACTGCTCAAGCAGGATGTTGCCAAAGAAAGCAATCCACGCGCTTACCTGGCTAAAATCTTCGAAGGTGCCATTCAGCGTTGGACAGGAGGTGATTATCATCATGAATATGATGAATCATGGCCTCACTTCAAGCAACGTGTAGAAACAGCACTCGTAAACCTGTGTAATGAGCTAGAAAAATCTAAACCACGTTATGCAATTGTTTTCACTTCAGGAGGGGTTATATCGGTAGCAGTCGGCAAACTTCTGGAGCTTAATCCTGACCGGACTTTTGCGCTTAACTGGGCAATCGCCAATACCAGTCTAACTACTATGCGTCTGGTAGGTAATGAGCCACAATTGCTCAGCCTAAATGAACATCATTTTATCAAGGCTACTCACCCTGAATTACTTACATGGATATAAAAGGAATAAACCATGGCTAAAACAATCTTAATTACTGGCGCCAGTTCTGGGTTAGGCGCGGGTATGGCACGCGAATTTGCACAAAAAGGCTATAATCTCGCAATTTGTGCGCGACGGATGGAGCGCTTGGAGCAGCTGAAGCAGGAGCTGGAGGTTCAATACGGTATTAGAGTTATTGCAAAAACTCTGGATGTAACGCATTACAATGAAGTTTTTGAAGTATTTAAGGCGTTTAAGCAAGAGTTCGGAAAAATTGATCGAATTATTGTAAATGCAGGAGTGGGTGAAGGCCGCCGTATTGGTAAGGGAAATTTTGAAGTTAACCGTGCTACAGCAGAAACTAACTTTATTTCTGCTTTAGCCCAGTGTGAAGCAGCTGTGGAAATTTTCCGTGCACAAAATGCCGGTCATCTTGTCGTAATCTCATCCATGAGTGCTATGCGTGGCTTGCCAAAGCACCTTTCTACCTATGCTGCCAGTAAAGCGGCTGTAGCGCATCTGGCAGAAGGAATCCGTGCTGAACTTTTAAATACTCCCATCAAGGTTTCAACAATTTTCCCTGGTTATATTCGAACCGAACTGAATGAAGGGGCTAAAAAACTTCCATTTGAAGTGGATGAAAAAACCGGTAGCAAAGCACTCGTCGAAGCCATTGAAAGAGAGCCCGTTAAAGCTTATGTTCCAAAATGGCCATGGTTACCCATGGGTATCGCAATGAAGATATTGCCTTTAAAACTGGTGAATAAACTTAGCTAGTACCAAGACTCTCCGGAGTCTTTTTTTGAACAGAATTAAAAAGAAATGTAGGTACTGTTTACCGAAATTAACAGCCTGAACAAAGTATGCATGGAACTATATCTGAAACTAAAGTAATTTTTATAAAGATTAGATTTTGAAGACCAAAAAATCAAAGTGCACACGTGATTCAGGAAATTAGTCAGTATGCTTGAAAACCAGATTGAAACTCATCCTTTTACACCTTTTTTACCAGAAAATGCAAAGCTGTTGATGTTAGGAAGTTTTCCACCATCGCGTGAGCGCTGGAAAATGGAGTTTTACTATCCGAACTTTCAAAATGATATGTGGCGAATCTTCGGTCTTATTTTTTTTGAAAATAAAAACTATTTTCTTGATATGGATAAAAAAAGTTTTAATGAAACTTTAATTTGCGAGTTTCTGGTAGATAAAGGTATAGCCATTTATGATGTTGCGGAAAAAGTAATTCGTCTAAAGGGCAATGCTTCAGATAAATTCTTGCAAATCGTGACTACAGTCAAGCTTGAAGAGCTGCTTATGCCGATTCCTGAATGTCATACTCTAATGACCACAGGAGATAAAGCAACAGAAACACTAATTTCCCTTTTACCTGAAGGAACTGAAAAACCCACTATTGCTATGCCGAGCCATACCCATTTTATGGGCAGAGACCTGAATCTATACCGTATGCCATCTTCATCACGCGCATATCCATTAGCTCTTGAAAAAAAAGCGGAATTATATGGGAACTTTTTTCAGGAAATTGGCCTGATTTAATGAATCTGATCATTTCAAAAGGATCCATATTAAAAAAGCGGCCTATATAGACCGCATTTTTGTTAGATTTTTATAGCCAGCTTATACCAGCGTCATCAGGCTGGCATTACCACCTGCAGCAGCAGTATTAATACTGATTGCACGTTCAATAACTAAACGCTCAACCGGAATCTGTAACTGTTGCGGCTCTAAGTGAGTAATTCCAACAATTGCACCTTCGCGCTGTGCGATCTGTTTCTGCAGATTCATAAGTTGGTTTTGACTACCATGATGTAACACGGCATCAAAATCACCAGTTTGAATATTTTCAATGATGTGGAATTGCTGACGTATAACTTCAGGTAACCTGGCTGCATGTTTTTGATAGAAGTTATTACCTTTAAGTAAAACTGGTTGACTGCCTACCGAGAAAATTGCAATAAGTTGAGCAATCTGTTCCTGCTCACTCTCTGCCAGACTTAAAGTTCTTTTACGTGGTAACACAGCATACTGGTTTGATTCCCCGGTTGGTCCCTGCAATTCAAATACTTTCCCTGCAAAGAAGCTTTGCTCTT
Source organism: Acinetobacter sp. 1294596 (assembly GCF_000582925.1). Lineage (NCBI taxonomy): Bacteria > Pseudomonadati > Pseudomonadota > Gammaproteobacteria > Moraxellales > Moraxellaceae > Acinetobacter > Acinetobacter sp. 1294596. The sequence goes on from NZ_JFCC01000020.1 coordinate 23,287, forward strand.
GGCCCAAAGTATATTGTGGCAGATTCTGTTTTACCCAAGCCAGAAAATCGACATATAACGGATTAGCACTTGTATGGTTCACTGTCTGTACTGCAAACGGCTGTTCCAGTTTTTTAGGCTGACAATTTTGCATCAAGCGGTATAGATAGAGCGGACCACCCGCTTTTGGCCCTGTACCAGATAAACCTTCTCCGCCAAAAGGCTGTACACCTACCACGGCACCTACAATATTACGGTTAATGTAAAGGTTGCCTACTTCTGCATGTTGAATAACCGTTTGAACTGTTTCATCAATGCGTGTATGTAAACCCATAGTCAAGCCATAGCCTTTAGCATGAATGGCATCAAGTAACTGCGCAAGCTGGCCCTGTTTGTAGGTAATTACATGCAATACCGGTCCAAAGACTTCACGTTTGAGTTCATTAAGGTTTGGTAACTCAATAAGTGTTGGAAGAATAAAAGTCCCATCTTTAAACTGGTTTTGCTCCGGATTATGCGCAAACTGGTATACCGGGTAACCTTGTTTCTGCATTTTCTGGATGTGATTTTCTATATTGGTTTTTGCTTCCTGATCAATTACCGGTCCGATATCTGTATTCAGATAAACCGGATTGCCAACCCGTAACTGCTGCATGCCACCTTTTAGCATATGTAAAAGCGGTTTTGCATTATCTTCCTGCACACATAAAATACGTAGTGCGGAACAGCGTTGGCCGGCACTGTCAAAGGCTGAGCTCAAAACATCGAGCACCACTTGTTCAGTTAGGGCAGAGGAGTCCACAATCATCGCATTCTGACCGCCTGTTTCAGCAATGAATACCACTGGCTGACCATGACGGGTTACACGACCTGATACGGTTTTTTGCAGAATCTTGGCAACTTCAGTTGAGCCGGTGAACATGATGCCCTGGATACGTGCATCCTGGCTAAGTAATGCCCCTACAGTTTCACCACGGCCTGGCATAAGCTGCAGCACGCTATGAGGAATACCAGCTTCCCATAGCAGTTCAACGGCAAGAGCAGCAATGAGAGGAGTTTGCTCTGCCGGTTTTGCAACTACACAATTACCGGCCACCAGTGCCGCAGCGATTTGTCCACTGAAAATTGCCAGCGGGAAGTTCCATGGACTGATACATAAAACGGTACCCAACGGTGTGACTATACTCTGAGCCGCAATTGACTCCATTTGAGTAGCATAATAACGCAGGAAATCTACCGCTTCACGAACTTCGGCAAGACCATTTGCATAGGTTTTACCGCTTTCACGAGAAAGAAGAACCAGTAACTCCTGAATACGTTCTTCCATCAAGTCAGCTGCTTTTTTCAGCATACCTGCTCGCTGGTCCGGTGTGGTATTTGCCCAGTCTGATTCAGCTTTTTGTGCCAGAGTCAGTGCCAGTTCTACATCTTGAGCTTCCGCTTCATGTACATAACCCACAATATCCTGATGAGAAGATGGATTTAATACCGTGACCAGACTACGTTCCAGGCTGGAATCAATTTCCTGTCCCAGCATAGGCTGGCTAGACCAGGTTTGATCATGAAAACGGGTTGCTGCATCATTTAGAGCTTTCAATACCTGGTCATTTGCCAAATCCAGGCCTTTAGAGTTGTGGCGCAGATTGCCATACAAATCTTGAGGGAAAGGAATGGAAGGATGTTTCTGTCCCAGTTTTCCGGTAAAGGCTGCAGTCTCTCTAATTTCCTGAACAGGATTGCGGATCAGGCTTTCGATGCTCAGATTCTTGTCAGCAATACGGTTTACAAATGAAGTGTTGGCGCCATTTTCGAGCAGGCGACGTACCAGATAGGCCAAAAGAGTTTCATGGCTGCCGACAGGCGCATAAATACGGCATGGAATGCCCAGTTTTTTGTCCTGACGTGAACCTACTACCTGCTCATATAACGGCTCACCCATACCATGCAGACACTGGAATTCATACTGACCCGGATAATATTGTTCCGGTTTAGCCAGTTGGTAAATCGTTGCCAGTGTTTGCGCATTGTGTGTGGCAAACTGCGGATAAATCTGTTCAGGTGCGGCGAGAAGTTTCTTCGCACATGCAATATAAGACAGGTCAGTATGGACTTTTTGAGTAAATACCGGATAGTCCGACATACCTTCAATCTGGGCTTTTTTAATCTCACTATCCCAGTAAGCACCTTTAACCAGACGGATCATCAAACGTTTTTCAGAACGTTTTGCCAGATCAACCAGATAATCGACCAGATTGAAGCAGCGTTTTTGGTAAGCCTGAATAACAAAGCCAATACCTTTCCATTGGGCCAGAGATGGCTCGAAACATAGACGTTCTAATAGTTCTAGAGACAGTTCCAGACGTTCGGTTTCTTCAGCATCAATATTCAGGCCAATATTATAGCCTTTGGCCAGCTCGGCTAATTTGAGAATCTTAGGATAAAGCTCTTCATGTACTCGGATAACCTGAGCACGTTGATAACGCGGATGCAGGGCGGAAAGCTTGATTGAGATACCCGGGCCATCATATACATCTTTGTCTTTAGAAGCCTGACCGATTGCATGAATGGCCTGGCTGTAATCATCATAATAGCGTTCAGCATCTTCAGCTGTGAGGGCAGCCTCGCCCAGCATGTCATAAGAATAGCGGAAACCTTTATCTTCAAGTGATTTCGCATTATTCAGTGCTTCACCAATGGTTTCACCTGTTACAAACTGCTCGCCCATCATACGCATGGCAACATCAACAGCTTTACGAATAATGCCACGCCCGCTACGTGCCAGAATACCTGTCAGGATGCTTGACAGGCTGGTACGAGTTGGTGTTTCCATCAGTTTACCGGTCAGCATTAGCCCCCAAGCTGCCGCATTTACAAACATCAGGTTGCTTTGGCCCAAATGTTCTTTCCAGTTGCCCTGATTAATCTTGTCACGGATGAGCAGATCCCGGGTAGCTGTATCTGGAATACGAAGAAGAGCTTCAGCCAGACACATCAGTGCAATACCTTCTTGCGAAGATAAAGAAAATTCCTGTAAAAGTCCCTGTACAATTCCAGCCTTACCCGAACCTGATTTACGGTCACGTAAACTGTGTGCCAGATTAAAAGCCAGTTCATGAATTTTCTGGTCCAGCTCTGCAGAAAGCTCAGCTGCCTGTAATAGCTCTTCTACCGCTTCAGGCTCCGCACGGCGCCAGGCAGTATTAATCTGTTCTTCAAAATTACTTTCTTCCTTGAAAGCAGTGATGTAGCCGAAGTGTGGCTGGGCATTTTCCCGAGCGCTGTATGTATCCATTACATTCATGTCAGTATCCGATGACAATATTAAAAACTGTGATGATCAGTCACTTTAGATAATTTTATAATTACAAAATAAATAGCGAATAACTCACTAAAAATAGTTCATAATTTAGTGAATTATTCATGGAAGACAGGAAATTATGCTGGATCGTACAGATTTCAAAATACTTGAACTATTACAGTGTGATGGACGTATTGCCAACAGTAAACTGGCTGAGTTAGTTAACCTCTCTCCCACAGCTGTAATTTCACGGGTACAAAAGCTTACCAAGGAAGGATATATACTTGGTTATGAAGCTAAACTTAACCCAAACAAGCTGGATGCCGGCTTTGTTGTTTTTGTCGAGGTGATGCTGGACAAGACAACCCCAAATGCTCTTGAAGAGTTTGAAGAGGCAATTCTGGACTATCCGGAAATTTCTGAATGCCATTTAATGAGTGGAGGATTCGACTTTCTGCTTAAGGTGCGCAGTGCCAATATGGAAGAATTTCGTAAAATGGCAGGACAGGTGCTCTGGCAACTGCCAGGCGTAAAGGAAACACGCAGTTATCCGGTGATGGAAGAGCTCAAAACCACAACCCGATTAAAGCTTAAAAGTAAAACAGCAGTTAAAAATAAAGGGGCTTAAAAGCCCCTTTGTTTTAGATATGGATATCCGGTTTATTTCTGCTCATGATACAGACGGTCAGCTTCTTCAAAACGATCAGTTACCTCGCGACCTGGCACTTTACCCATCAGGCTGACCAGTATGATCACTGCCCATGCCAAAATGAAACCAGGAATAATTTCATAGATACCAGTTTCAGCAAACAGGTTTTTCCATAAAATTACTACCACTGCACCTGTGATCATTCCGGCTAAAGCACCATTTAGGGTCATGCGCTTCCAGAACAGGGACAGAATAATGAGTGGACCAAATGCAGCACCAAAACCTGCCCATGCATAAGAAACTAAACCTAAAACCTTGCTCTCTGGATTACCTGCAAGAATAATCGCCAACACTGCAATTGCCAGAACCATAAGGCGGCCTACCCAAACCAGTTCCTTCTGGGAAGCATTTTTGCGTAGGAAAGTCTTATAAAAGTCTTCAGTCAAAGTACTTGAACATACCAATAACTGGCAGCTTAATGTACTCATCACAGCTGCTAAAATCGCAGCAAGAATAATACCTGCTATCCAAGGATTAAAAAGGATCTTGGTTAATTCCATAAATACAGTTTCTGGATTCTGAGTCACTGCACCTGCAAGTTCAGGGTGCTGTGCAAAGTAGGGAATACCAAAAAAACCTGCTCCAACTGCACCGCCTAAACATAGAATCATCCAGGTCATGCCGATACGACGTGCAGCCGGAATTGACTTGACTGAATCTGCTGCCATAAAACGTACAAGGATATGCGGCTGGCCAAAATAACCCAGACCCCAAGCCATGAGAGATAAAATAGCCACTATACTCAAATTGGAGAACATGTCGAATGCAGCAGGTCGAGCAGTTTCCAGCAGTGTCATAACTTGAGTAGTGTCGCCAATACTTAAAAATGTAATTACGGGTGTTAGTAGTAAAGCAAAAATCATCAGGCCAGCCTGGAATGTATCAGTCCAGCTAATAGCCAGAAATCCGCCAATACATACATAACTGATAGTTGCAATAGCACTGATCCATAGAGCAGTCTGGTAAGACATTCCGAAAATACTTTCAAATAGACGTGCCCCTGCAACCATACCTGAAGCACAGTAGATTGCGAAGAAAATCAAAATAATCATTGCTGATGTAATCCGCAGGATTTTCTTGTGGTCTGCAAAACGGCTAGTGAAATAATCTGGAAGAGTTAAAGCGTTATGCTGGACTTCGGTATGTACCCGCAGACGGCCTGCAACCAGTAGCCAGTTTAGCCAAGCACCAATAATTAGGCCGATGGCAATCCATGCTTCAGAAAGTCCAGACAGGTAGATTGCACCTGGAAGGCCCATGAGTAGCCAGCCACTCATATCTGAAGCACCGGCTGAAAGAGCGGTGACGAAGCTGCCGAGGCTTCGACCACCGAGAATATAATCTGAAAAATCGCTTGTGGCTTTATAGGCATACAAACCTATACCTACCATAGCGATGATATAAAATATAAATGTGATGAGGGTAGGGTTAAACTGTTCCATGCCTGCCTGTCCTTATGCTGTATATGTGCATTCCAGCAAATAGCGCATTATATCTGATTCACCTGGAAAGGCTGTGATTCAAGCACAAAAGTGATTTTTTGTACTGTTACATTTGTAATACAATTTTACATGCAAAATGTTACTTTGTGTAACTTTAGTTACAATAAATTTATTGCAATGATTTATAAAGATTAATTTTTAAACTTATAACTATAATTTTGCATTAATGTAAAATAGTGAAAAAATTTAACTTTTATATAGCGCTTCAAATAGAAAAGTTCAAATTTCTGCCAAAATTTACATAAAGTTACGTTAGTTGCAGAACTTGATAAAAATTAGTAAAAACTTTCCAAATGTTTCATATTGTAAGTAGTGAAAATTATAACAAGTCCTATTATACTTCTATTGCACTATAATTGTGCACAATTTAAGAGTTAACGGAATGAATATTGGACAAAACAACAGGTTTCGCACCGAAAAGGACTTATTAGGCACCAAAGAGGTGCTTTCTTCAAGTTACTATGGCATTCATACTTTAAGAGCCTTAGAAAACTTTCAGATCTCTCAGCAGAAAATAGGTGAACAGCACCATTTCATCCGCGCTTTGGCTCAGGTAAAAAAAGCTTCAGCACAAGCTAACCAGTTTTTTGGAAAACTTACCGAACAGCAGAGTCAGGCCATTCAGGCAGCATGTCAAAAACTAATTGATACTCCAGAGAATTGGGAAAAACATTTCCCGCTAGATGTCTATCAGGGCGGCGCTGGTACTTCTATTAATATGAATACCAATGAGGTAATTGCCAACTTGGCGCTAGAAATGACCGGTCATGACAAGGGCTCATACTATATTATTCATCCCAATGACCATGTGAATAAATCACAGTCAACGAATGATGTCTATCCGACCGCCTTAAGAGTTGCGACCTACTATGCTTTAGATCAACTATTTATGCAGGTCGAAAGTTTAATTACTTCACTTGAATATAAGGCAACTGAATTTCGTTTTGTCTTAAAGATGGGACGTACCCAACTGCAAGATGCAGTACCTATGACCCTAGGACAGGAATTTCGTGCTTTTGCTACTCTGCTTAAAGAAGATGTACGTTTAATTCAAAAGATGCGCCAGCTATTATTGGAAATTAATCTGGGTGCAACAGCGATTGGTACCGGTGTAAATACGCCACAGGGTTATGCGGCTAAAGTGGTAGAATGCTTAAAGGAAATTACTGGTCTGCCGCTTTCGGGAGCAGAAGACTATGTAGAAGCAACCAGTGACTGTGGTGTATTTATTATTCTGTCGAGCAGCTTAAAACGTCTAGCGTGCAAACTATCAAAAATTTGTAATGACCTGCGTTTATTAAGTTCGGGACCACGTACCGGGCTAGCTGAAATCAGTTTACCTGAAATGCAGGCAGGTTCATCTATTATGCCGGCTAAAGTAAATCCTGTGATTCCTGAGGTGGTTAACCAGATTGCTTTTAAGGTTATAGGTAATGATTTAACCATTACCTTTGCTGCTGAGGCAGGCCAGTTACAGCTTAATGTTATGGAGCCTGTCATTGCGCAAGCCTTAAATGAATCAATCGGGCTACTCACCCAAGGCATAAAAACACTCGATGAAAAATGTATACAGGGCATTCACGCCAATGAAAAGACCTGCTATGAAGCAGTAATGCGCAGTGTTGGAATAATTACCTTGCTTGAACCGATTCTTGGTCATGGTGCCTGTGATGAAATCGGTAAGCAGTGTATTGCTGAGAATCGTACAATTCAGGACGTAGTTTTAGAGAAAAAACTGCTGACCGAAAAACAACTGGAAGAAATTTTCTCATTTGAAAATCTGGTGAGTGAAGTATTGTCCGGAAGTGCTTCACAAACATTAGACCAAGTAAGCTGAATAATTTAGGCTAAAGTAATATTTTTAAAATCCAAAAGGATAGCCCATGCAGCTATCCTTTTATATTAATCAGGTTAATCCTGATATTCTATGTAGTCCCATAGATTTAACCGGCTTTTAATTTCACGGCGAATATGAGGGAGCTTTATCAGTAAAGTCCCCTCAATCCATAATGCTAAAGCCTGGCTGGTTACTAGTTCTCCAGAAAGTTCTACAAGCTGGGCACCTTTAACTGTCACTATAACGTGTTCGTTGCGATAGTCTTCAATACCTTTAAAAAGTATTTGCAGCTCATAACCTGTATCGACAATTACCCACTCTAGCTCAATCTGGATATTTTCACTAGATTTTAAAATAGCCTGACCTTCAAGAATATTACTGTCGGAAGCCAGGCAGTCATATTCCACACGGATCTTGCTCAGGAACCATTCCTGTCCACCTAAGTCATCCAGAGTTTTCTTGGGCGTCAAAATATCATTTAAATTAAATTGCCGGCTTAAATCAAAAAATTGCATTACGGGGAGATGTGAACTGTAAAAGTGGCCATCTTAAAAGATCAGGTCGTCAGGCACAACTTTTACAGGATATAAATGCAAATTTTGAAAATCAGACTTACATCATCCATTCAATAGGCAGTCTTGAGACAGTATCCATCATGAAGCGCTGGAAACGGCTAGTCCCGGGTTCATTCTGATGTTCTATCACTTTGCCGTCCTTTTTCTGTTCTAACCAGACAATGTTACCTTTTTGATCTAATTTGAGCTTATAAGCAATCTGGGGAAGGTGCTTGTCGAGATTTAATGTAATCTGTTTTTGTAAAGCTTCAGATTCAATCACCAAGCCTACTTCTGTATTCAGATTAACTGAACGTGGATCAAAATTGAATGAGCCAATAAAAACCTTGCCGTCTACATCAAAAAATTTAGCATGCAAACTGGAACTGTTCTTGCCTTTGGAGGGTATTACGTTACCGGTGGCGACTTCATACCAAGTACGACGCTTTCGCTCCTGATAAGGCTTAAATTCATAAAGCTGCACACCATGTTCAAGCAGACTTTTACGGTACTTTCCGTAAAAGGCATGGACCAAAGCAACATCATTGGCTGGCAGAGAATTGGTTAGAATTCTGACATTAATTCCATTTTTAGAAATATTAGAAAGGTACTTCTGGCCGATTTCTGTAGGTACAAAATAAGCTGAAACCAGTTCAAGATGGTTTTTAGGCTCACCCAATATAGAAATCATCTGGTTATAAATCAGTTCATTGCCAGTTGCTAGTCCTTTAATTTTCTTGGGAGAGTCTGCTACAAAATATGCTTTGGCCCAGTTGATCGGGCGTTCCTGCAAATATTGGTTAATCAGTTCCTGAGCCTGAGAAATCCGTTCTTCCGTCGGGTTGCGAGAATTTTCAATCAGGTCATATTCTTTACGTAATGCAATTAACTGGTCAACCGTACCGAAACCGAGCAGCTGTTGTGATGAGTAGCTCAATTCATGCAGCCAAAATTCTGCAAATACTTGGTTAGCCTGCTCAACAGCTTTACCAGAAAACAGAATGTCCATGTCGGTAAACTGGAATTCCTGACTCGCATCAAAGTATTCGCGGCTAATATTCCGTCCACCTGTTACGGCCATGACTCCATCAGCAATAATAAGTTTATTATGCATACGCTGATTGACATATTTCATGCGAAAAAAATAGTCCAATACCCGCAAATGCCGGTATTTGTAAGGATTAAATATTTTAATTTCAAAATTTGGATGCAGACTGAGTACTTTTAAGGTCGGGTCGAGCTGTGTACCATTCTGATCATCAATTAAAAGCTTTATTTTTACACCACGATCAGCTGCTCTTAGGAGTTCAGCAAACATCAGGTGCCCAATAAAATCATTATTCCAGATATAATACTGTAATTCTAAAGTATTTTTTGCATTACGAATCAGGTGGATACGTGATGCTATACTACTAAATGCATCTTCCATGGCCAAATAGGCAGTGAGTCCCTGTCGGATTTTTTCGTCTTTAGCATCATCATTAATCCAGGGGCGAGAAGGCGTATGTTTATGCTCCGTATATTCCGAGATATTGGGAGGGAGCTCACAGCCAGTTAAACCCGTCAATGTCATACCAATAATTATACCTTTCAGATGATTATCTAATTGCATTTTAATTATGTGTCACGTATCTCTTTCACATTTAAGATAACATCATGCCTGAGTAAATACTTGAATGTTTTAGCGTATTAGAGTTACTGTTAGGTATTAATTTTTCAGTCAGCCTTACAGATTACAGGATGAAAATGTAATGAAATCACGTGCAGCAGTCGCATTTGGGCCAGGTCAGCCCCTGGAAATTGTTGAAATAGATGTTGCTCCGCCAAAAGCTGGTGAAGTACTGGTTAAAATTACACACACTGGTGTATGCCATACTGATGCTTTTACTTTATCAGGTGAAGATCCGGAAGGCGTTTTTCCAGCGGTTCTAGGGCATGAAGGTGGTGGTATTGTAGTTGAGGTCGGAGAAGGGGTTACTTCGGTGAAGCCAGGTGATCATGTTATTCCGCTCTATACTGCAGAATGTGGCAAGTGCAAATTCTGTACTTCAGGCAAAACTAACCTGTGCCAGGCAGTTCGTGCAACTCAAGGTAAAGGCTTAATGCCGGATGGTACCACCCGCTTTTCTTATAATGGTGAGCCTATTTATCATTATATGGGTACGTCTACATTCAGTGAATACACTGTAGTAGCAGAAATCTCTCTCGCTAAAATTGATCCGGAAGCCCCACTTGAAAAAATGTGCCTGCTCGGATGTGGTGTAACGACAGGAATCGGTGCAGTGCATAATACGGCAAAAGTTGAAGAAGGTGCGACTGTCGCGATTTTCGGTTTAGGTGCAATTGGTCTGGCAGCTATTCAGGGTGCAGTGCAAGCCAAAGCTGGCCGTATTATTGCAATTGATATTAATCCGGACAAGTTTGCATTGGCTCAGGAAATGGGCGCGACTGATGTTGTCAATCCGAAAGACTATAGCAAGCCTATCCAAGAAGTCATTGTTGAGATGACTGATGGAGGGGTTGACTATAGCTTTGAATGTATTGGTAACGTAGACATCATGCGTGCTGCACTGGAATGCTGCCATAAAGGCTGGGGCGAGTCAGTTATTATTGGTGTTGCCGGCGCCGGTCAGGAAATACGCACCCGTCCATTCCAGCTGGTAACAGGCCGGGTATGGCGTGGTTCGGCTTTTGGTGGCGTCAAGGGCCGTACCCAGCTACCAGGTATGGTACAGCAGGCAATGCGTGGTGAAATTAAAATTGATCCATTCATCACGCATAATTTACCTTTGAGTAAAATTAATGAAGCTTTTGATTTACTGCATGAGGGTAAATCTATCCGTACAGTGATTCATTTTTAGTTCTAGGCAAACCTAAACTTTATAATCTAAAAAATAAAAAACCGGGAACTTTCCCGGTTTTTTATTTATTTGAAATTAAACAGTGACTAAGCTCTTTTTCAAAACAGCAGCCATTGCTTCAGCCACATAATAAATATTTTTCTGGTTCAGGCCTGCAACACACATACGTCCGCTTCGAACCAGATAAATACCGTATTTTTCCTTAAGCAGATCGACTTGTTCAGCAGTCAACCCGGTATAACTAAACATACCGTTCTGGTTTACCAGGTAGCTAAAGTCTTGATCTGGTAATGCACGACTTAATTCATCTTTTAGAATCTGACGCATTTTCTGGATACGGGTACGCATACCTTCAACTTCAGTCAGCCAAAGGGAGTGCAGTTCTTCATCATTGAGCACATTTTCAACCAGTAATGCACCAGTTGTAGGAGGGCTAGAGTAAATACGGCGAACAGTAGCCTTGAGCTGGCCCAGAACGCGCTGAGCTGTTTCTTGGTCGTCACAGACAAAGGAAAGTCCGCCAACGCGTTCACCATATAGCGAGAAAATCTTGGAAAATGAATTGCTGACAATAAAGTTCATTCCTGCCTGATCCAGTGCACGAATCAGATAAGCATCTTCTTGCATGCCGTGGCCAAAGCCCTGATAGGCGATGTCCAAAAACGGAATCAGGTTTCCTGTTTTTAATACTTCAATCACCTGATCCCACTGTGCAGGAACAAGATCGGCGCCAGTCGGGTTATGACAGCATGGATGCAATAATACGATACTTTGTTCTGGCAGTTGCTTTAAGGTATCTAGCATACCCGCAAAGTCCACACCACGGGTTTCAGCATCAAAATATGGATAGTAATGTGTATTGATACCTGCACCATTGAAGATGGCTACATGATTATCCCAAGTTGGATTACTTACCCAGATTTCAGACTCAGGAAAGTATTTCTTAAGGAAATCTGCACCTACTTTAAGAGCACCTGATCCACCTAATGTTTGAATTGTAGCAACACGTCCCTGAGCTCGAGCCGGACTGTTTTCAGTAAACAGCAAGTTTTGAATAGCTTCACGGTAAGGTTTGAACCCTTCCATTGGCAGGGACAGTTTAGTCGTATCGTTTAGCTTGGCAATATGTTTGTACGCTGTTTTAACGGCTTCGAGCTGTGGCACAATACTGTCTTCATTATAATAAAGTCCAATACTCAGGTTTACCTTGTCTGTACGGGCATCCGTATTGAACTCTTCCATTAGAGACAGAATCGGATCACCCGGATAAGGATTTACATGCTCAAACATTTAATTACTTCCTTAAGTCGTACAGCCTTCTAACTGTACTCTGTTAAAAACTGCTCCAGTCCATCATCCATGTTCTGGAGGGGATTTACTGGCTCAGGTGTCAGTTTCCAGAACCATATTATGACGTTGAAGTGCCTTGCGCTTTTTAATCTGATAGGCGATCAGCAGGCACAACAGCCATCCTGGGATCATCATAACTGCAATACGCATATCTGGCGTCATTATCATAATGCCTAAAATACCAATCATAAAGACTATACAGAGATAGTTTGTGAATGGATAAGCCAAACTTGGAAATTGCGTGGTTTTGTTTTCACGTATCATCTGTTTGCGGAATTTTAAGTGAGTGATAAAAATGACCATCCAGTTAATAACGATCGCAGCAACAACCAGCATCATCAGCAGACTAAACGCTTTCTCTGGAAACATGTAATTGAGCAGTACACAGAGCAGGGTAACAAAAGCAGAGATTAGTACGGCCGGCACCGGAATACCATTTTTGTTAATTTTACTCAAAAACTCAGGTGCATTACCCTGTTTGGCCAGACCGAGCAGCATGCGACTGGTACAGTAACTGGTACTATTATAAACAGAAACTGCTGCTGTCAGTACTACAAAATTCAGTACAGTCGCAACTCCCTGACTGTTAAGAGAATCAAAAATCAGCACAAACGGACTGCCGCCTTCGGCCATTTTGTTCCATGGAAATAGCGATAAAATTACTACGAGAGTACCGATATAAAAAATTAGGATACGGTAGACAATCTGGTTAATAGCTTTAGGCAAGGTTTTCCCGGGTTCGTGCGTTTCTGCTGCAGCAATACCGACAAGTTCAATACCACCAAAAGCAAACATGATTACAGCCATGGCCATAACCAGACCACTGATGCCGTTCGGAAAAAACCCACCTAGTGCCCAAAGATTGCTGATGGTCGATTGTGGTCCTGCGCTACCGGTAGTGAGCAGATAGCTACCGAAGCCGATCATACAAATGATCGCCACCACCTTGATAATAGCGAGCCAGAATTCCATTTCACCAAAGAATTTGACATGAAGCAGGTTAATACCGTTGATTAGAATAAAAAAGCCTAAGGCGGTTATCCAGGTTGGAATTTCAGGCCACCAGTAGTGGATATAAAGACCGATTGCACTGAGTTCTGCCATACAAACCAGTACGTTCAGTACCCAGTAATTCCACCCAGACATAAATCCTGCGAATTTTCCCCAGTACTTGTAAGCAAAATGACTAAATGAACCGCTTACCGGTTCTTCTACAATCATTTCACCTAACTGGCGCATCATGAGGAAAGCAATCAGTCCTGCTATTGCATAGCCCAGAATAACTGAGGGGCCGGCCATTTTAATTGTTTGAGAAATTCCCAGAAATAGACCGGTACCGATTGCTCCTCCAAGAGCAATCAGCTGAATATGACGATTCTTTAAACCTGCGTTTAAATCACCTTGTTGAGGATTATCCATATGATCCTTTCTTCCTTGTGTTTTTCGTATTCGTAATAATTTTATACTTAATTACGTATAACATAATTTAAACCTTGAGAACATAGCCGATTTTTTAAATTTTTGACTGAAAAGTCTAGTTATATTGTTGGGTTAGCCATTATATAAAAATAAGTTATTGTTTTAATAAATAAAAATTATTCATAAATTTTATTCTAATTGCCGTTGAGCCTGTATCTTTATATGGCATGAGAAAAATTACTCAACGCTGAAATTTTTTCTTTTGGCCCAGTCTGTGATGAACTAAAACATTCAGCTTTAAAGAAGAAAACTATATTTTTCAGTTTTTTCCAGCTTTGTCGGGCTTGGTGATTGCTAAAAAATAATGAACTCTCTATGATCAGGCAGGCTGAAACTTGCTAAGGTCTCAGCATATAAAACCGGAATAGACGAGCGAAGACGGATATTTAAAAAGGATGAAAAGGGTTAAAACATGAGTGAAGAAAAGGTCTCTGGTGGTGTTCAGTCTCTAGAAATAGGACTACACGTATTCAATTCACTGGTAGAACATAATAACCCCATCATGCTGAAAGACCTTTCACACAAACTCGGCATGCATCCTGCTAAAGTCCACCGTTATCTGGCCAGTCTGATACGCATGAATTATGCCAGACAGCTTGAAGATGGCCAGTATGGCCTTGGTGAACAAGCATGGCGTCTAGGTTTACGTTGTATCCAGCATACGGACACCTTGCAACTGGTTCAAAGCCAGATTTATGAAATGCAGGGCAAAATCGGTTCAAGTATTCAGATTAGTAAATGGTCGCCGCGGGGCCCTCTGGTTGTCCAGTCAATTGAATCGTTGCATCCGGTATCGATCGTGACGCGTGTAGGCTCAATCATGCCATTAGTCAACTCTGCTGCGGGCCGGATCTATGCGTCTTACTTGCCTGAACATCTGGTGCGGCCATTTATGGAAGAAGAGTGGAAAAAACATACCTCATCAAATAGAACACTTTCCCCTAAAAATTGGGAAGAGTTCTTAATATTAAAAAATCAGATACAGGCACAAAAAATGTCGGTGGCACAAGGTGATCTTCTGACCGGGATTAACGCAGTTGGTTTACCTATTTTTAATACTTACAATGCTATCGAGTTTTGTATTGTGGTAATTGATAGTGAAGATATGCTGCCCATTCAAGCGAACCATGAAAAAATTATATTTTTAAAGCAGATGGCCGAATCAATTAACCAGTACATCCGTGAAAGATAAATAACTGTTTTAAAATCAAGAAGGTGCTATTAGAGCGCCTTCTTGATTTTATAAAAAATATTATAAAATGCAGGGAAAAAATTCCTGCATTTTCTAAATATAGGGATTATAAATTAATCAGTTACACTGAGTACACCACGTTTAATCTGATCGCGTTCAATTGATTCAAACAGGGCTTTGAAGTTGCCTTCACCAAAACCGTCGTCATCTTTACGCTGAATAAATTCAAAGAAGACTGGTCCGATCATATTCTCAGAAAAGATCTGAAGTAGAAGGCGTTTTTCGCCGTCTTTAGTATTACCATCCAGTAAAATGCCGCGTTTTTTCAGCTCTTCTGTTGGTTCACCATGATTTGGTAAACGCTCAGGCAGCATTTCATAATAGGTTTCTGGTGGCGCCGTCATGAACTTGGCTCCTAAGTCATGTAGCTTATCCCAAGTCGAAACCAGATCATCTGTGATGAATGCAATATGCTGGATACCTTCACCATTAAAGTCAGCCAGGAATTCTGCAATCTGGCCATTTTCTTTATCACTGTCTTCATTTAATGGAATACGAATCATGCCATCTGGAGCAGTCAGGGCTTTTGATGTCAAGCCGGTATATTCGCCTTTAATATCGAAATAGCGGATTTCCTGGAAGTTGAAAATCTTTTCATAGAAATTAGCCCAGTATTCCATACGGCCTTTATAAACATTATGGGTCAAATGATCAATTTCATTTAGACCAGTTCCAACCGGATTTGCATCTACACCTTCCAGGAACTCAAAGTCACTCTGGTAAATATCCCGATCAATCAGGAAAATTGGCATACCACCAATCCCTTTAATCGCCGGGATATTCAGTTCCATTGGACCTACCTTGTTTAGCATTGGTTCAGCGCCCAGCTCAAGCGCTTTTTTATAAGCCTTTGCAGCATCTTTAGTTTTAAAACCCATAGCACAGGCAGAAGGGCCATGCTCATTAAAGAAATAAGATGCGTATGATTCTGGCTGATAGTTTAAAATAATATTGATATTGCCTTGGCGCCATAAATAAACATTCTTAGACTTGTGGCGGGCTACTTTAGTAAAACCAATCGTTTGAAACACCTGATCTAGTTCACCATCCTTCGATACGAATTCAATGAAAGCAAATCCGCAGAGTTCTAAAGGATTTTCTAAAACGTTCATACAACTTCCTCTTGTTGTGTTCAAAAGCCTGTTCAGCTTTTGCCTTCTACCTGAAATTATTTTTAATTCTGAACATGAATCCGGATTGGAAATATAGAAATACTCAAATATGTTTTTCTACTCTTAAGCATCCGAGCCTGTTACAGAGTTAAAATTTTTAGTGAAATTTTCAGAATGTCCCATAATTAATTCTATTGCTTATTTCCATGCCCTAGATAAATTACAGACTACATCCCATTTGGTTCAATGATACTCAAAACAAAAAGTTATGCAATACATAATTGAATTATGTAGTTTGTAATTTAGGTAATAATTATATAAGTTTATGTTGAGGCAAAACAGGCTAAAAATTTTTCCTTATAGAGTTTAACAATTGTTTTATCTAGGTTTTATTCATTAAATCTTAATCATAAATAGAAGTTTATTTAATAATAAATAATTTTTTTAGTTTAAGTTCTTGTCAAAGAAACAATGTACGCGTATTTTAGAAAATAGATATTTTCTCAAACATTGGTACAAGATGTTAAAGCAACCTGAACTTATGAACGCATATTATTATTTCTGGCAGTTTAAATGATTGCCTGAATGCGTTCGGGCAAATAAAGGTTGCCCATCAAAATTAAAACCTGATTGGCAAACCTGATCAGGTTTTTTTATGTCTTATAGATTGATAATTATGGAGCTTCCCTCATGTATACATTTAACTTTACTTATTTTGGCAATTTTTATTGGTTTTATTTTGGCCAGCACATGCAATCGCTTAGATCCCTTACGCTCAAATAAATCATCGGACTGAAATAAACAGTCCAGAGGAATAACCAATGAATGCTCTCAATACTGCTTTAAACCAATCGGCTACAACAGAAAAAACTTTAAGCCTGCCTCATCAATTAAAAGCACAATATTCTTTATCTCCTGCATTAGCCCGGCAAGTTGCTGAGCATCGTACAACTATACAAAATATTCTTTCAGGCGAAGACTCTCGTCTTATGGTAATTACAGGACCTTGTTCTATTCATGAGCCGGCTGCTGCACTCGAATATGCCCAAAAATTAAAACAGCTCCAAACTAAAATTTCAGACCAGATTTTTCTGGTCATGCGTGCTTATATTGAGAAACCCCGTACTACGGTCGGCTGGAAAGGGTTTTTATATGATCCACATTTAAATGGTTCTTCAGATGTGCAGTCAGGCCTGGAGCAATCCAGAGCTTTATATCTGCAACTCATCAGTATGGGTTTACCTATTGCGAGCGAAATTTTAAATCCGATGGCTACGGCATATTTTGATGACCTATTGGCTTGGGGAGCCATTGGCGCACGAACCAGCGAATCACAAATTCATCGAGAAATATCCAGCCATATGCCGTACAGCATTGGTTTTAAAAATGGTACCGATGGTTCAATTCAGATTGCACTAGATGCCATACAGTCAGCCAGAAACTCACATCAGTTCATGGGTATGAGCCAAAATGGCTTACCTTGTATGTTAAACAGTCTGGGTAACAAGTTACCACATTTGATATTACGTGGTGCAAATTCAGGCCCTAATTATGACCTTGCATCAATTGAACGGATACGTGTCTGTCACAAAGCTGTGCTTCCACCTTTAGTTATTGATTGCAGTCATGGCAACAGTTCTAAAAATCCTTTATTACAGACCTCGGTACTCCAGCAAATTATTGCTGAGCGTAGTGAAACTGATGTACGGGGAGTAATGCTGGAAAGCCATCTTGTAGATGGAAACCAAGCAATCTCCTGTAATATGATATATGGTCAGTCAGTCACAGACGGTTGCTTGGGATGGGATAAGACATCTGCCTTGTTGCTTTCTGTTGCAGAGCAGATGCGCTATGAATGTGTAGTATAAAATATAAATAAGAGCAGGGGCCCGTATACTTCAAGAATACGGGCTATATCTGTAAATTTAGGGTTGTAGGGGGTTCTGTCTGTCTACAACAAACTTATAAAAGATCAAGCTTAAAGCGATAATAAAAGCACAAAGCAGGTACATCACCGTATAGCCGTACAATGCAACTACATAGCCCAGTAATACAGCCCCTAATGCTATCCCTGTATCATATAAAGTAAAGAAGGTTGAAGTCGTATGGCCAATACGATATCTAGGCGAACGCTGGATTGCCAAAGTTTGTAAACAGGGCTGAAGTGAGCCGAAACCCATACCGATAAATATTGCACTGATCATTAGACCGGTTAAAGTTTCAATCTGGCTAAGAAGTATCAAACCGATAATAAAAAGAATGATAGATGGATAAATAATGATATTTGGGCCTTTAATGTCATATAGTCGGCCAGTAAATGGACGAATACTCATCATAGCCACAGCAAATACTACAAAAAACAATCCAGCAGAGCTGAGTAAGCCTTTAGTTTCAGCAAAAGTTGAAATATAAGACATGATACTAGAGTAACCAAATGCCAGGAGCATAACCATCAGGGAAGCAGGTAAGGCACGTTTTTCAACAAAATCCTGTAAGCTGATTATCTTTTTCTCAGTAACTTCAGGTAATTTTTTAATTTCGCGAATGGGGATAAGCAGGCAGAAAGCAAAGCCTAGACAAATAATGGTTGCTAAAATCAGCGCGACGGTAGTGTAGCCTAATGGTTGAATCAAGCTAAGCCCTAAAAGTGGACCCAGCACCAGCCCCAAGTTTATTGACATAATAAAATAGCCCATGCCTTCGCCTTTACGTTTTTCTGGAATGAAGTCATTGGCAATCGGTACACAAACCGTAGTAAGAATACTAAACCAGATACCATGCAGAAAACGGATAACCAGCAGAACACTAAGATTGTCTGCCAGAAGATAAGCGAATGAAAAAAGACAAAAAATCAGCTCAGAGACTAAAAAGGTCTTTTTCTTGCCAAATTTTTCAATGATTAAGCCACTAAATGGTCGCACTACAATAGAAGAGACCATAAATAGAGTCATGGCTAAACCAGCCTGAGCTACAGTACCATTCAGGTCACTTATAATATAAACGGGTAGCACTGCAGTTTGTGCGAAATAAAATATGAACAAAAACATGTTATTGAATAAGCAAAAAATAAAGAACTTATTCCATAACCGAGAGGAGTCTATGGATGCCATGATAAACCTATAATAACCGGGAGAGCATGACTTGAGACGCAGAGAAATTGATATTTTTTATAATAGGAAAAGAGGGAGATAAATAAAAAGTAAATACGTCATAAAGTCATATAACCTGTAAATTATAAGTGAAAGTATGTAAATTGTATAGAGACGATGAACTAAAGCAAGATTATGAGAAATAGCGATTAAGCTACATATGATATATAAATACAGAAACAGCTTCTTCTACAGTCTATGAGTGAATCTCAAGTTATGTAAAAGAAGCTGATGAAATTAATTTTTAAAGTCCAGCTTCATAAGCTGTATTAGAAAGTAATGTGTCTACATCTTGCATATTATCTGGACGAATTTTATAGATCCATCCCTTACCATACGGATCTTCATTGATAAAGTCTGGATCATCTTCAAGTGCAGAATTGATTTCTACAACTGTGCCTGAAACTGGTGCATGAATATCAGAAGCAGTTTTTACGGATTCGACCACACCAGCCTGTGCACCTGCTGTAATCTGACTGCCAACCTCTGGCATTTCTACATAGACCAGGTCACCTAAAGCATCTTGAGCGTGGTCGGAAATACCAGTGACCACAAGATCACCTACAATTTTTACCCATTCATGTGTACTTGCATACTTCAGTTCCGAAGGATGATTCATGCCGATTCCTCAAAAAGTTTTAAAGCATTTTTGCTTTGTGTTATACAGGTTTTTGTTTAAAAACTAAAGTCTATAAATACGGATCTTTACGCCAATTACTAGGACTGCGGCCGCTCCAGCGCTTAAAGGCACGGCTAAAATTGGCAACGTCAGAATAGCCCAGCTCGTCGGCAATCTGTTCAAGGGTATAGTCAGTCCGTGAGAGAAGTGATGTAGCATGCCGGTAGCGCACTTCATCAACCAGACTAGAAAAAGAGGTGCCCTCAGCAGCCAGCTGGCGTTTTAAGGTACGGTCTGACATATGCAACCGATCGGCCACGCTTTCTATACTAAGATAGTGCTGTTCTGAATGAGTGAGGATATCACGCACCCGCATAGCCAGACGTCGGCGTTCACCCAAAGCAGAAAGTTCAGCTTCACACTGGTTAATTGCGATTTGACTGGCAATCGGGTCAGCATTAACCATCTGTAAACCCAGAAACTTTTTATCAAAGCTGGAAAGTATGTGTGGCTGATTAAAACGGAAATGATGTGAAGGCATTTTGGCTAAATAGCGGTCAAATCCTTCAGGTTTGGCAAAATCAAAATCAATTTCTCCTTCAAGGTTATTAATGCCAGTAATAGCCTTGGCCATACTGATAATACCAATAGTCAGGGCAAGAATAATTTCGGTCCTTAAAGGTTCAAGTTGTATGTCACACTGTAATTGCAGGGTTGCCTTATCACCAAAAGTAGAAAAATAAAGCTGTAGAAAGGGCATACGAAGTTGAATAAAACGTGCAGCAAGAACCAGGGCTTCAGATATATTACTGGCTGTCATGATTGCATAGCCAATAAAGCCATGAATTGAAATTCGCATTTGGGTACCAAGATGGTAGCCTAAAGATTGCTCGCCTGTAATTTTTAAGGCATGTTTTATCAGTTCGTTGGCAAGAGGAGTTGGAATACGGTAATCCGGGTGTGCGAGCTGTTCACTACTAAAATGAAAGGGGGCAAATAAAGTCTCTGCGCTATAGCCCCAGCGTGACACCACATCTAGCAATAACAGGCCATATACCCCTGGAATACCCACATCTTGCCGGGATGAAATTATCTCCATGCGCTATCCATTGCTCTCATGCTTTCCAACGTGCTGTTTACATCTTGGCATGAAATTAAACTTTAAACTAGAAGAATTGTTGGACAAATCAGTTGCTTAATTTTCAATTGCTGCTTTTTTAAATACTACTATTTTTGTAGTAGAGATTAATAGGAGATCCTGAAATTGGTTATAAGCCTGAGTGACATAAGTAACAATACCCCGATCATTTTTAGTTCTGGATGGAGTGATTGCTGTAATTTCGACTTCAACATGAATGCGATCTCCCGGCCTGGTAGGCTTGGGCCAACGTAAACTGGTTTCGGTACCAATTAAACCGCCTGCTACCGGAAAGCACTCTGTCCATAAACGCATGGTAATTGCAGAGGTGTGCCAGCCACTTGCGGCCAGACCTTGAAAAACAGGATGCCGGCTTGCTTGCTCTTCATCCAGATGAAAAACCTGTGGATCATATTGAGTGGCAAATTTTTTGATTTCTTCAGCAGTCATTTCATATTCACGGCTGATAAAACGATCACCAATGTGTAAATCTTCCAGATAAAGCATTATTCTGTGTCCTCAACTTTCTTTGGTATTTGCTGTTCAACTAAAAAGCCACCAGTTTGACGTTGCCATAGTTGAGCATAAATACCATTTTGCTGAATCAGTTGCTCATGAGTACCCTGTTCAGCGATCCGGCCCTGATCCAGTACAATTAAACGGTCCATCTGGGCGATGGTCGAAAGCCTGTGAGCAATTGCAATGACTGTTTTGCCAGTCATAAGAGCGTCTAGACTTGACTGAATGGCAGCTTCGACTTCAGAATCCAGTGCACTGGTAGCTTCATCTA
This sequence comes from Acinetobacter sp. 1294596, assembly GCF_000582925.1. Lineage (NCBI taxonomy): Bacteria > Pseudomonadati > Pseudomonadota > Gammaproteobacteria > Moraxellales > Moraxellaceae > Acinetobacter > Acinetobacter sp. 1294596. The sequence continues at coordinate 44,916 of NZ_JFCC01000020.1, forward strand.
AAATCAGAATAGGTGCATCTTTTAAGAATACGCGGGCAATTGCAATACGTTGACGCTGTCCACCTGAGAGCTTGACACCACGTTCACCCACCTGCGCATCATAGCCCCGACGCCCCCCCAGATCAGTTAACTGAGGAATAAAGGTTTCTGCCTGAGCTTTACGTACAGCTTCATACATTTCCTCATCAGTTGCATCTGGCCGACCATATTTAATATTTTCTGATACGCTACGGTGTAGTAGAGAAGTATCCTGAGTAACCAAAGCAATATTAGCGCGCAGGCTGTCCTGAGTTACATTTTGGATATCTTGGCCATCTATTAAAATACGGCCATTTTGAATGGTATAAAACCGTAGCAACAATTGAATAAGGGTTGACTTACCTGCGCCAGAACGGCCAACAATCCCGATTTTTTCACCTGGCCGAATGGTAAGATTCAACTGATCAATTACATTTTTTTCATTATAAGCAAAAGATACATTATCAAAACGAATTTCACCCGCAGTTACTTTTAATGGCTTGGCATTTTTTTTATCCTGTATTTCTACCGGTCTGCTTAAGGTTCCCATTCCATCCTGAATTGTTCCGATATTCTCAAAAAGGGCAGAAATTTGCCACATGATAAAGAATGCCATACTGTTAAGCTTCATAATCATAGCTGTGGTTGCGGCAACCACTCCAAGACCGGCTTTACCTTCTACCCATAGATGAATGGCTGTTCCCAATACACCTAGAAAAAGTACAGCACTCAGCATATTTACACTGATTTCAAATTTAGCTCCAAGACGCATTTGCCGATATACTGTCACCATAAATTCCATCATGGACTCTTTGGCATAACGACTTTCACGGCCGGCGTGTGCAAATAGCTTGACAGTCTGAATATTGGTATAGGCATCTGTAACACGTCCAGTCATGACAGCACGGGCATCAGCTTGCTGTTTTGACACTTTACCCAAGCGTGGAATAAAGTAGTAAGCTGCGATCATGAACAGAAGTAACCAGACGAGTAGGGGTATCATTAGAACAGGTGAAATACCTATAAACACAATACTGATCGTAGTGAAATAGACCACTACGTAGGCCATCATGTCGCCTAAAATAACCCAAAATTCTCGTACTGCTAACGCTGTCTGCATGACCTTGGCAGATAAGCGCCCGGCAAAATCATTATGGAAAAAATCGAGACTTTGCTGTAAAAGAAAATTGTGAAAACGCCAGCGCAGACGCATTGGGAAATTGCTATATAAAATCTGATGCTTAACAATAGACTGCATACTGGCAAAGAAGATGTTGGCAAACAGAAAGCTGGCCAGAATCAGCAGATTGGTTTCATGATTTACATAAAAAGTATCAGGTTGGCTTGTACCTAGCCAGTCAACCAGTTGTCCTATTTTCGAATAGAGTAAAGCCTCAAAGCTTGCGGCGCCCGCAGTTACAAGGACTAATAAAAAAATATAAGGACGCAAGCCTTTGGTCGCCTGCCAGATAAATGGAAAAAACCTTCTTGGTAATGGTTCGTAAAGACCTTCAGTGGGATAGGCATCGACACGCTTTTCGAACCACTTCAACATTATTTTTTCCTCTGAATACAATATATTAACTAATATAAGTTTAATTCAATTTATAGGAGAGATAGAGATTGATCAATCATTAATTTAGCCATATTCCGCCACATAATAATATTCAAAATATGAGTTTTTTAGCCGTACTACACTTAATTTTACGCCATATAAGAGAAAAGATAATGGCGTAAATTGTGAATTCAACAGGAAAAACAGATATGAAAAAATTATTAGCTAGCGGTAGACTTGAAAAGCTGGTGCGATTTTGAAAGATAAAAAAATCTGCTTGTAACTTTACCGGATTAATAAAATCAGGACTTGCTGAGCCGCTTATGTGTATACATCTGTTGATCTGCTTCTCTGATAGCAGCTGATAGACCAAAAGTCGGATGACGCATAGCCAGCCCGATTGAAGCACTAATCTTTGCCTTTTCAAAGGCCTGTGTAATGCGATTAACCAATGATTCAGCACCTGAATAATCATTTTCAATACTTAGTATGGTGAACTCGTCACCTCCTAAGCGGGCTAGAATATCATTATTACGTACATTATCACGCAATACGACAGCTGTCTTGCGAATTAACTCATCACCAGCCTCATGACCCAGATGATCATTAACAGTTTTAAGATTGTTGAGGTCTATCATAACCACAGCAGCAGGGTGACCTAACTGCTTGCAACGTTCTTCTTCTGCATTTATTAATTTATCCCAAGCCCGCCGGTTATATAAACCAGTCAAACCATCACTCATTGCTTCTACTTCAAGACGCTCACGTTGTCTAACCTGTTCAATTTCACGCAGTTCAGCCTGTAGAATCCGGCTTAAAAGCTCTCCAAAGACTTCGATCAGTTTTGCTTCTTGAACCAGTTCAGGCGCTTGCGGGTGAGGGTCAATCGCACAGAGTGTGCCAAATAAATGACCATCTTCACTTACTAAGGGCTGTCCAATATAAGCCTGAATCTCTACCTGTTTCCTGATAGGGGCGTTTAGATATAAGGGTATATCATCAGAACGTGGTGCAATTCTTGGTGCATTACCTGTGACCATATGTGAACAGAAAGAATCTGCCCAGCGAAAAACTTGTCCAGGTTGAACATTATAGCCATGATCTTCACTCTGCAGCACGATCCAGTCATCGCCTTCAACCCGTGTAATCATCCATAGATTAAAACCGAACCGGTCATGAAGATAACGTAAAACAGCCTGGCCTGCTTCCTCAAAGTTTTTCGAATATGAAATACCCATATAACCAGCCTTTATATCTCAAGATTTAACTTCTATAACCTTAATAGGGCGACCTTGATCAATTTTCAAGATTCCACTGCCACTGTTAAAATGAATCGATGTGTTTCCATTTTCCAGTCGTATACCATTTTTTGTTTTAACCCGCTTAAGATAATAAACAATGCCTCTCTGATCAGTAAGTTCCGCAGTTTCGAAATTATTTGTGGTTTTGAGAATGATTACTATATTATCAGGATCTATGAATTTGAGTACCTGTTCTTCTTCATTCATATTTATAACCTGCTTAGATGTCATCTGGGTAGCTACTATTTGATTTGGAGAGATTTGAACAGCATAGGATCTACTCCATATATAACTTAATAAAAGTAATGCTATAATAACATTTATATATCTCATGCTTTTATTCTCTCAATAATATAAAATTTAATAAAAGATATACAAAAATTCTAGATACTAAAAAGCATAAAATTTAATATTTGTCTGTGAAGACTACTTTTTTGGTAAACAGATTTCAACAAAATATATAATGAAGCACTATTAAACTTTAAATAAAAACTATTAATCTAAAGATATTTATTCCTTTTTTATGT
>NZ_JFCC01000021.1:0-46542 GCF_000582925.1 Acinetobacter sp. 1294596
AACTAACCCATATCTAAAAATAAAAAGAACAAATATTAACCAAGAACATACAAAATAAGATAGAATATTTCACTGTTGATATAGATTTCATGCACCATGTCACATATTAGCTTTATTCATGCCCTTAACCTTAACTTAAGAAAACTAATCCTTATTCTTACCATATTTGCTGTTTCTTCTTTATTTATTATCTCCTTACTCATTGGTCACTATATTGCTAAAAAAGAATTAATAAATGATTCACTTGCCTTGAACTATGAATATGCTTTTAAGATCGCGAATAGTACTGACAACTATTTTAGAAATCTTTTATCTGAACTCAAGCATAGTACTTTAGCCGTTAGTTATTCTTTTGATAATAATAAATTACGGCAATATGAAGTCGATCGCCTGAAGAATCAAGCTCATTATTTTAATGCGGTAATCATTGGTGACCGTCGAGGAAATATTCTTAATTTTAGTCCGGCCAGTTTTGATAGCGGTCAACTGACAAATCAGGATCTTCTAAACTTCAAGCATCTAGCACAGAGTAAACAACCCTATATTTCTCAACCTTATTATTCTATCAGGCACAATTTAATTATTTTTATAGCTCAACCAATCTTCAACAAGCAAAATATTTATCAGGGCTATATGGGGGTTGTTATCAATTTAAATGAAAAAAATATTATCAGTGACCTTCTTGCCAGCGAATACGGTTATAAAAAAAATTATATGTATGTGATCGATCAAAGCAGACAGATTATCTTTCATCCCGATTCCGCGAGAATAGGTAGCATTATGACTAACAATACTGCCCTCTCTTATATGAACCAAATCAATAGAGGGCGAGTAGAGCTCATTAACAGTCAAGGAATAGAAAATTTAGCAGGTTTCGCTCGTATTTCTACTACCAACTGGATTGTGGTTTCTCAACAGCCAACCAGAGAGTTACTTAAACAGGCAAATTCAGTAATTTATAAAGTATCAGTTGTTATCCTATTATTTTATCTATTGATCTTTTTGGTGATCTGGAAACTTTCACTATTCATTTCTTCCCCCTTGAATCACTTGGCTAAAATGGCGAGTCGTCTTAACCAGCCAGAAATAGAACAGAAAATTCAAGCGATTAGCCCTTGGTATTATGAAGTACAGAAATTCAAACTATCTTTACTTTTAAGTGCACAAAATTTTAGTAAGAAAATTTCAGAAATGAATCATCATGTTAATTCTGATCCTCTCACTGGCTTGTACAATCGCAGGGGGATCGATATCTTTATTAAAGAAATGGTAGATAACCATACACCTTTTTCTATTCTCCTGATTGATGTCGACTATTTTAAAAAAATTAATGATACTTATGGCCATATTCAAGGTGATATAGTTTTAAAACAAATTGCCGGTCATTTAAGAACCAATTTTCGTAAAGATGATATTTGCTGTCGTTGTGGAGGAGAAGAGTTTGCTGTACTCATGCCTACTATTGATAAAAAAGCAGTCTATAACAGTGCTGAACGTTTAAGAAAAAAAATAGAATCGAATATTACCAACCTGTCTGGCCCGGTAACTATTTCTATTGGTATCGCATACTGGCCAGAGAGCTCCAAAAGCACTGAAGAAGTTTTCAAAATTGCTGATCACTATCTTTATCAAGCTAAACGTGAAGGTCGTAACTGTGTTCGTGGTCCATAAAGTATAGTTTATATAAACCGGCATATAACGGGCTATTCTAGTTATTTAAACGATGCTTGCTCTTCTCTGTTTAAATTTAGGCTTGCATATGAATACATTAAAATAAAAAAGAGCTTCTTAAAGAAGCTCTTTTTAAAAGACCAGATTATGATTGATGTGTAATCTGAACAGTCTTGATTCGGTTACCTTCCAGTTCTGTCACTTCAAAATGTACACCCCGGAAATCTAGTTGAGTACCGATTGTGATCTTATCCTGAATTTTATCTAAAATCAGACCAGCTACACTCACATAGTCTGCATCATCTTCTACCAGGTCTAGCATGCCAAGCTCCAGTTCTAGTTGATACAAATCCAGACTTCCAGCAGCTTTCCAAGTGCTTTCATCAATCTTTACCAGGTCAAGCTGTTCATCGGCATCTGGAAACTCACCTGCAATTGCCTCAAATACATCTAGTGGTGAAATAAGTCCCTGGATATTACCAAACTCATCATTGACCAATACTAGCGAGCCTTTGGAAGTACGCAAAGTATTAATCGCATCAATCACTTTCATTTTTTCAAAAATGTAGATTGGACGTTGCTGTTTTAACAGGGCTTTTAGCTGGACTTCATCTTCAAGTACATCTAGCAGTTCCTTGGCACGTATCACGCTGATTACTTTATCAAGGCTACCACGGCATACAGGAAACAGGCTATGAGGAACAGATAATACCTGTTCACGAATCTGTTCAGGTGAATCCTCAAGGTTTACCCAGGAAATCTGGTTACGGGGAGTCATAATTGAGGCTACTGAGCGTTCGGCAAGTGTCAGTACTCCACCAATCATATAGCGCTCTTCATCTACAAATGCATCTTGCGCTTCTGTAGATTGTGCATCAGCCACAGTTTCTACACGTCCACCCATCAGTTTTAAAATCGAGTTCGCTGTACGATGACGCAGAGGAATTTTTGCCTCATGCTTTGCTGCATTTCGCGAAGTAAACTGATTAAATATCTCAATAAGAATTGCAACACCTATACCTGAATAAATATAGCCTTTAGGAATATGGAAACCAAATCCTTCAGCAATCAGGCTAATACCAATCAAGAGCAGGAAGCTTAAACACAGGATAATAACGGTCGGATGACGGTTTACAAATTCAGTTAATGGTTTGGAAGCCAGCAACATTACTGCCATAGCGACAATCATGGCGGCCATCATGACATAAATATTGTCAACCATTCCAATTGCAGTAATCACCGAATCTAAAGAGAATACAGCGTCGAGTATAACAATCTGGGCTACAACCGCAGTAAAACTTGCATAAGCTACATTTGTAGTAACTTTAACTTCAGTTTTACCTTCCATCCGTTCATGTAATTCACTGACTGCTTTATAAAGCAGGAACAGACCACCGAATAAAAGAATCAGATCCCGACCGGAGAAAGTCCAGTCAAAGACAGTAATAAGCGGTTGAGTCAAAGTGACTAACCAAGAGATAGCAAATAATAAGCCCAAACGCATTACTAGGGCTAAAGAAAGACCTATTACACGGGCTTTGTCCCGTTTTTCAGGAGGGAGCTTGTCAGCCAAAATGGCAATAAAAACCAGGTTATCAATACCTAGAACAATTTCTAAAACAATCAGGGTAAGTAAACCCACCCATATGCCCGGATCTAATAAAAATTCCATTAGTTTAGACCTCCGGATAAATGAGGCTGATTAAAAATAATTTTTGATCGACACGGCGATGGATCCATATAAGTGAACCTTTTCAACTAAAGATAAAATTATTATGCACACTTTTAGTAAATTGTAATTACTTTTTTATAATGAGATGAAAGGTTTTATGTATAACTGCTATAGCCTTTATGAATTATTAGATTCATTTATAATTAAACAGAGAGTAATTTTTTATTATTTAGAAAATATAAATATTATATAATTTGAACAGGTTTAATATAGTTATAATAAAACTGTTTTTGAAGGCAGGGCTTTAAAGTTCACAGCTTGTATCTTATAAAGCCCTGTATTGTCTAATCTGAAGAGGCGGATGATTTGTGCTCTTGTTCATATTGATAGTCTAAAGCAGCTTTTTGGGCTTCGGCTGCAGCAATGGCTTCTGGTGCAGGTCGATCCGCGGTAGAAGCAGCAATAACAGAAGACGTAAATGACGTACCAGTTAAAGAAAGTATAAGAACTGCGTAAATATTCTTCATTTTGATTCCTCTACTTTTTAAATCGCTTTATAAGTCATTTAATACCCCCTATTAAGCTGGGTCTGTAAGAGGATGGTCGAGAAATGTAAGGGCTTAGCCCCTATAATTACTTAGGCAACCTGAATAATCATTTGATTAAATAAAAGTGACACTTAAAGACTGAATGTATATTTTTATCATAAAAAATGTAGAGTCATAACATATTATTAGGCTAGTTAGTTCAGTTTAAGTATCCCTATATTTCTTTAAGAGCAAGAGAAAATATCCTCATCGATATTTTCTCTCTTCTCCCATTTATCTGCTTTTTTCTGGCTGATTAAATTCTTTGAAATCAGCTTTTCGAATCATAGCGTGAATTCCTTTAGTCCGGTCTACTACTTGTGAAACTTCAAAATCAGTAGCAGCACTTAAATAAGCATAAGCAAGTGCTTCATCAATACCATATTCCTGATTTAAGAACCGGATAGCTTCACGGGTGGATTTTTTCATGGCTATATCAAGGTCTTCATCTAATCCTGGTGTAATCCAGAATTGATCATTTTCAGCCAGTACATGTTTAATCTCCTTACCAGGAATTTTGTCCTTTCCAGCTTTTAGCAGTGTAAATTTCAATGTAGCGCGTGCTGAACCTTCAAGTGCCGTTAAAGCGACTTCACCATCGCCCTGAACGAAATGGCTATCACCAGTATAGAAAAGTGCGCCAGGAACCTGGACCGGATAATAAACAGTTGAGCCTTTACCTAACTCGTTAATATCAATATTTCCGCCAAAGAAAGCAGGTGGAATTGAATTTACTGGTTCACTGGTATTAGCAGCCACACCCATAATTCCCATAAATGGTGCAAGAGGGAAACGAATCGACTTGCCCTGTTGTGTTTTTAGTACACCTTCATATTCTCCCTGAGCATTTTTCTCAATAGGTGTAAAAACTGATACATTGCCATAACGTTCCGGGTGTAAGTGGGAAGCACCTTCCTGTACTGTTTTTTTAGGGTATTCTCCTACTAGAGTGCCTTTACCATGACGGTTAGAAATTACCCCATACGGAACTCGTGGTTCAACATTGAGTACTTCTACCTTTAATATATCACCCGGCATTGCCCCCTGTATTTCAATAGGCCCCGTCACAATATGTGGTCCATCTTTACTAAAATCATGTTTTAAAGCAGACTGCGTAATCATCTTTGCTTCATCTAGAATATATTTTGGCTTTACACCCTGGGAACGAAAATATTTTTCTGCATTACGCCCCTGATCTTCGAGCAGGCCTTCATGGGAAACAGTATCAAAAATAACAGTACTATCGGTAGGCACACTTAGAACTGGTCGAGAATCTTTATTAGGCAGATAACCCCATTGAATAGTTTTTAAAGTACTGGGTATATAATATTGATCTTTATACTTTCCCTGCGTTAAAAGTCCCGGCTGATTACTTATCTGTTTAAGAACTTTAAACTCTTCTGCAAAAGTTGAAGTAGAGCCTAGTAAAGCTGACAATATAGCCAGTGATAAAGTAAGCGGTTTATACATCCTATTTCCCTAAATTTAAAAAGTTGAATATTCATCTTTTTAAAAGCAAGGGTCATGCCAACTAGAATTATTAAATCTTATTCATCAATTCTCTGTCGCTTAATAATATGTACAGGGATATAGAATTATTTTTTAAACGGGCTTCTCTAATATACATATATATTCGTACATTTTATTAGCGACATAGTATACTTCATTCGCCTTAGGTGCTTATCCCTGTACTCATCTGTCTTCATTGTCATGAAAAAAAATTTACGCTGCACAACCGCCGTTAAATCCTTAAGTGTTCTTGTTCTGTCACTCAGTCTGATTGCCTGCGGCGAAGGCTCGTGGTGGTCTAAAAATGATGAGCCAGAATTAAAAGAAGAGCAGATTAAACGGCTTATTCCTACTCGTGTACAAAACCGTGGCTCTTGGGCTGGCGACTTATATGAGATTACTGACCAGTTGGGAATACCTAAAACCAAGGAAAATATCTGTACAATTATTGCAGTAGTCGATCAAGAATCTAACTTTGTTGCTGACCCGCAAGTACCGGGTTTGGGTGAAAAAGCTATACGTGAAGTTGATCAGCGTCTTGAAGATAAACTGGGTGTAACACTGGCCGGATATTTTAAGAATATGCTGAAAACCCAACCTTCTCCGGATGATAACTACCTGAGCAGAATGCGCAAGGTTAAAACAGAACGTGAACTGGATGAACTCTACCGTGAAATGTTTAATCATTTTAGTAAACACTATCATGTAAGTGCTCTAACCGGAGCCGCCCGTCTGGTAGGACAAGATGTTTCTGAACGTTTAAATCCGATTACAACCTTGGGTTCAATGCAGGTTCATATCGGTTATGCCAAAGAGCATAAGCGTTCTGGTATGAACATGGCTGAATTGCGTAGCGACCTGTATACCCAAAATGGCGGCCTATATTATGGGATCCATCGTTTGATGATGTCCCCTGCTGATTATGACAAGCCGCTCTACCGCTTTGCAGATTATAACTCTGGACGCTATTCAAGCCGTAATGCAGCCTTTCAGAGTATGCTTAATGACTTAACTGAAGCAGAGCTAGACCTAGATGGTGACCTGCTACTTTATAATAAAGACGGTAGCATCCGTTCAAACAAAAGCCAGTCTGAACGTGAGCTGATTGCGGTCTTTGCTGCAAACAATGTTCTGATTACGCCACGCCAAATTCGCTCTGATTTAAAGGAGGAAAAAGAGCAAGACTTTGAAGATACTCAAACTTACCTTGCAGTAAAAAAACTCTACCAGGAAAAAACAGGTAAAGAACCAATTTATGCCATTATGCCAGAAGTAGTCATTTCCGGACCAAAATTAAGCCGTGACTATAATACCAACTGGTTTGCCACACGCGTCAATGGACGATATCAGACATGCATGCAACGCGCCAAACGTATCAAGCTATAAACCTTGCGCTATTTGATTTTGACGGTACATTGTGCCGTAGTGACAGCTTTACTGGCTTTATCTTTTATACGCTCTCTAAACGACATATCATGCGTCAAGGCCTGAAAATTCTCCCTTGGATTCAGGCCTATTATTTCAAGCTATACACTGCACACCAGATGCGCCCGAAATTGTTTTCGGCCATGTTTAAAGATAGTAATGCCAAAAATATACATTCAATGGCAGAACAGTATGCACACTTGTTAGTACACCAGCTTAATCCTGAATTATTAAGGCGTCTGAGACAACATCAAGCACAAGGTGACGATGTTGTTATTGTATCGGCTTCAATCGATCTTTATCTTGAACCTTTTTGCAGGCTGCTTGGAGTAGACCTGATTTGCACTGAAACTGAAGTACATCAGGGCAAATTGAGCGGATTTTATAGCAGTCCAGATTGCAGTTGCGAGCAGAAAAAGTTAAGGATACAAGAAAAATATACATTAACCGATTACCAGTCTGTTTATGCGTATGGGAACAGTTATGAAGACCTAGAAATGTTTAGTCTGGCTGATTACTGCTATATGGTTGGAGAAGATGCTGAACTGCCTACATTAGAGCCTATAAAAAAGCTCGCCTGAGCGAGCTTTTTTATTAATACAAGAATCTCAGTAAATCGCCATATGATTGCGATGAATCATTTCTAGAGAGCGTGCTTCACCAAGAACTTGATAAACTTTATTGGAAGATAGACCTTTTACAATTTCCGCAGAGCGCGAACTGAAATTCACTCGGCCTACTGCAATCCGTTTGCCCCGGCTATCTACACACTCCACAACATCACCACGATTAAAATGGCCTTCCACGGCGCGAACACCCACAGGTAACAGACTACGGTGTTTTTCACGAATAGCTTCTATCGCACCATCATCGATTACAAGCCGCCCGGCGGTCTGTAAATGGGCAGCCAGCCACTGTTGATGCGCAGTCATGCGATCTTTATCAGTGGCAAATAGAGTCCCCAGCATTTCACCGCTCATCAGACGTGAAAGTACGTTGTCACTTTCACCACTGGCAATCAGGGTAGGACAACCTGATCTTGCGGCCAAACGTGCAGCACGAACTTTAGTGACCATACCGCCTCGGCCAAGTACGCCGCCACCGCCTGCCATTTCAAACAGACTATCATCAAGTGCACGCACTGTAGAAAGTAGTTTGGCTTGCGGGTTGGAACGCGGATCTGAGTCGAACATACCTTGCTGGTCTGTCAGAATAATTAACAGGTCAGCATGTACTTGTCCTGCTACCATTGCAGCAAGTGTATCATTATCGCCAAAGCGGATTTCATCCGTCGAGACTGTATCGTTTTCATTAATAACTGGCACCACTTGCCAGTCAATCAGATGCTGTAATGCATCACATGAGTTTAAATAACGTCTACGGTCTGCCAGATCATCGTGAGTTAAAAGTACCTGTGCAGTTTGAATCCCATGCTTTTCCAATACACTGGACCAGGTTTGGATTAATCCCATCTGGCCAATGGCAGCACATGCCTGAAGACTGGGTAAATCTGTGGGTCGACTGCTCAATTTCATGCGCACCATCCCCTCTGCCACAGCACCGGAAGACACTAATATAATTTCATGTCCGGCTTTATGCAGGTCAGCAATCTGATTAGCCCAATGCGAAATTGCATTAAGATCCAGTCCCTGACCATTTGCTGTGAGTAAAGATGAGCCGATTTTTACAACGATACGTTTACAAGCTTTGAGCTGTCGCTGCCCATCTACCACTTCTATCATCATGTCCTCAGTTCTACTTAACGTACGTAGATTACTTCCACTTCATCATCGTCATCATCGAAGTCCTCATCATCCTCATGATCTGCAAGACGTTGCGCACGACGCATTGCACGATAGGCTTCTTTGGCGGCGATGGTTTGCTCACGTGTTTCAGCTTCAAGCTGTTCACGGAATGCCTTAACCTGAGCTGCATATTCAGGGTCTTCAATTTCACGTTCACGTTGCTGCTCAATCTGGTCCATCAGATAATAAACAACATCTTTTGTTCCTTCGCTTAGCAGACCTGAAGTCTTAAATACCGGGCCATCCCAGTTCAATTCATTCAGAATATGTTCACACCATTCTTCACGGCTATCCTCTGGTAACTGGTCGAGTTTGTTGAGAACCAGAACCACAGGTAACTGTGCCAGTGTTGGTGAGAACTTTTCAAGTTCACGTAAAATTGCTTTGGCATTATGTACCGGGTCTGAACCGTCAATCGGCTGCACATCGACGATGTGTAATAAAATACGGGTACGTGCCAAATGTTTCAGGAAGCGGATACCCAAGCCTGCGCCTTCTGCCGCGCCTTCGATCAGACCAGGAATATCAGCCATTACAAATGAACGGTGACGATCAGCATCAACGACACCCAGATTTGGCACCATAGTGGTAAATGGATAGTCTGCTACCTTAGGTTTAGCTGCAGAAACAGCACGAATAAAGGTCGACTTACCAGCATTCGGCATCCCCAGCAGTCCTACATCAGCCAGTACTTTAAGCTCCAGACGGATCTCACGATACTCCCCTTTTACACCAGTTGTACATTTACGTGGAGCACGGTTGGTTGATGACTTAAAATGAGTATTTCCCAGCCCACCTTCACCACCACCGGCAACTAGTACTCTCTGGCCACTTTCAATCAGATCACCAATAATATCGCCTGATTCTGTATCCACTACAGTCGTTCCTACAGGAACATATAAAACAACGTCTTCACCACCACGTCCGGTACAGTTTGCACCTGCTCCGTTCTTGCCACGTTCAGCACGGAACTTACGGGTATAACGATAGTCGACCAGCGTACTGGTATTGTCATCCGCCTGGATATAAATGCTTCCCCCACGGCCACCGTCACCACCGTCCGGTCCACCAAAAGGTACAAATTTCTCACGGCGAAAACTGGCTACGCCATTGCCACCGTCGCCAGCCTCTACGGTAATGACTGCTTCATCAACAAAGCGCATATGCCAATCCTCTAAAAACTCTTAAAACCGCCTATTCTGCCATATTTTTACTAAATTCTCGAATAGAAAATATAGCAATTGTTTATTATAAGCCGGTATTTGCAAGCTTCATAAATGCTTATAAAGTTTGACGGTTTTTCTATAGGGTTTTTATAGCTTTAAATCAGCAACTCGCTTAGTTTTAAATAAGCAACCTAAATAATTTAATTCCACTTTTAATTGTTCTATTGATATTGAATATAACTTAACGGCAGTAGCATTTTCATATCCAGATTGGCTTTGGTATTACGCTCAACGTTATACATGGTGGCTTCGAAGTTAGCGATCTTAGGAATATTAATCGGATCATTCAGTTCTAAAGAAGGATTAAGCTGATGCTTTACATGCACATTAATCGGTTGTTGGTTAAACTCGAAATACACCGGGCCATTAAATGCAATCTGGATGGGCAATTCATAAGTCCGGTTCAGTTCAAATGGAACATCAATATTTACCGGTACATCGAGTTTTAAAGGAAATTTTGGAAGTAGTTTGTTTTTATAGATCAAATCTGTAGTCGTTTCGACGGGCATCACCTGATTAATTTTGAGCATGGTCGAATATTTAATTTGTACCGATACAGGAGTGGTCACATTAAATTTTAAATCTGCCAGATATTTGCCATCCAATGGTAAAACCAAGTGGTGATCAAGATCAATTGATGAACTGATTCGCCCTATAGTCTGTGCAGTCAGATATTCTCCTACATGAATACGGGTACCTAGAGAATGGGGTAAAGTAATATCGGTCTGGGTCGAGCTCACCTGTAGAGAAGCCTGTACATTTAAATACAGCCAGAACACTAGTGCAATTAAGCTACTCACTAAAATAAAACTGGCCAGCCAGACTTTTAACGAGAAGTTACTGATATTCATCCTTAACTTCTCCTATTTTAAGGTGGAAGCTTGCGAACTGGCCGGTTCAGCCGTAACCCGCTTAAGTGTTATATGTTCAAGGGGTATTGAAAGCTCTCCCTTACGTATCTTTACCGGCAGAATATTCTTGACATCAACCGAAGCAGAAAGTGGCGCATTAACTGGAACACTGAGTCTACCTTGAATGGGAATACTTGTATTCAATGTTGTATTCAATGGAATATTCAGATTTTCACGAATGACCGTTTTGACTGGAGCCGTAAATTTTAAATGTACTTTCTGGTTTAAAGGCACTTTAATATCAATCGGCACATCAAGATCAATAGGAATATTACCTTTGAGCGGTAACGTTACATCTTTGCCCAAAATTCTGACTTTGACCTTGGTATCAATAGGTAGTTCCTGTTTCACCTTAAGTGTTTCTTTTACCGGTATAACAGTATTGATAGGTACTTCATTATCAAAATATACCCGTGGATTTAAAGTCTGAGATAGTGGAATATCAAGCTGTTCATGAATCGGTATACTGGCATTCACTTTTCCTTTGACATTCACATCTAGGGCCTCATGAATTTTAACGCGTGCTTGCAAGGGTTCCTGTAATTCAATATCAACTGCCTGATTTTGTAAGGGAATGTTGATCTTGAAATGTTTAAATGCCCAAATGGCAATCAGCACCCCGCACAGGGTCGCGAGTAGAATAAAGGCTATTCCACTTAGCATGGTCTTTATTTGCAAAATATCTTCCTTAACAACATATTATTTTTTTACTCATCAATATTGTTATAAATTTCTATGTGTTGTTCAGCAGTTTTTTTGTACAGATATAAAAAAACCCGGGTGAACCCAGGTTTTTTTAAAATACTTATGACTTATGCATTAGTTTCAGCAGGAATCTTAGGGTAACTTACGCCACCCATCTGCTCAGCAATACGTAATACCTGACAGCTATAGCCAACTTCATTGTCATACCATACATAAGCAGTCAAACGGTTGCCAGAAGTAATTGTTGCCTGTGCATCAAATACCCCTGCGGTACGTGAACCGATGAAATCGCTCGATACCACTTCAGTAGAGTTGGTATAGCCAATCTGGCCCTGCAAGTTAGAGTTGATTGAAATTTGACGAATAAATTCGTTCACTTCTTCACGATCAACTTCTTGGTCCAGAGTCAGGTTAAGAATTGCCAGTGATACGTTTGGTGTTGGCACACGTACTGAATTACCGGTTAACTTACCTTTAAGCTGAGGCAATGCCTTAGCAACAGCCTTAGCAGCTCCAGTTTCAGTAATTACCATGTTAAGTGTTGCTGCACGGCCACGGCGGTCAGCTTTATGGTAGTTATCAATCAGGTTCTGGTCATTGGTAAATGAGTGTACTGTTTCAACATGACCATTAATAACTTTATATTTTTCATCCAGTACTTTAAGAATCGGAGTAATCGCATTAGTAGTACAACTAGCAGCAGAGATGATTTTGTCTTCATCCAGAATATCTGCCTGATTTACGCCGTACACGACATTTTTCATTTCACCTTTACCAGGTGCAGTTAAAATAACACGTGCAGCACCTGGGCAATTCAGATGCTGAGCCAAGCCCTCTGCATCACGCCATTTGCCTGTATTATCAATAACTAAAGCATTTTCAATACCATATTCAGTATAATCTACTTCAGCCGGGCTAGAAGCGTAGATCACTTTGATATAGTTACCATTGGCAATGATTGCTTCATTTTCTTCATCAATTGAGATGGTGCCCGCAAATGAACCATGGATTGAGTCACGACGCAACAAAGAAGCACGTTTCGCCAGATCACCATCTGCACTTTTACGTACTACAATTGCTTTTAAGCTCAGACCACGGCCCAGACCAGACTGGCTGATAATCAGACGCGCCAGAATACGGCCAATACGGCCAAAGCCATAAAGTACAACATCTTTAGGCTGTGCAGAAGCAGGGTTACCTTCTAGTGTCTTGACAGCCTCTTTTACAAAAGAGTCAACATCACCCCCCTGTTCCTTATATTCAACAGCCAGTTTACCCAGATCAATCTCAGCAGAACCGATATTGTCGATTTTTACCAATGCCTCAAGGATTGGAAAAGTATGAACAACAGAAAGCTCTACATCCATTACGCGGGTACGACGATGGGCTTTTAAAATCTGGATTACTGAACGGTTAACTAAAGAACGGCCATAAACAGAAGTGACAATATTTTTTTCACGGTATAACTGGCCAATCAGCGCAATCATCCGTTCCGCAATTTCTTCACGGTTTTTCCAGCGACCTTGGTGTTCTGCGTGCAGGGCGATGATAGTGTCTTTGCTCACAAATACGTCCTCTAATTAATAATGTATCTAGGCGTGAATTTCAAAACCCGATAATTGTAATGGAATTATCGGCAAGAATGAAACAAAAGCTGAAAGGGCTGGTCATATTTTCCAATATATTGCTTATAATTTCATAAAATATCGCTAATTTTTTACAAAATTATCTTACAGGCTTATCTGTTCAGAATTCTAGAGATATGAATACTTAAATTGGGTGAATAAAATCACTTAGCAAATCATGTAGTTCTTACTCAAGACTCTAGCTAGTCATCTTTTAAACGGGTCTGGTAAGATTTCAGATTACGTACCAGATCCTGTTTATTTTTTTGCTGTCGGTATAAATGTAAGCTTCCTTCTACTACTAACACCAATACTGCACACCAGATAGGAATATAGGTCAGCCATTCATCGCCTGAGATTGCTTCGCCCAAGGCAACTGAAGCCAAGGCTAGCAGTACAGGTTCCAGATAGCTGAGCAAGCCAAAAATTACCATAGGCAAATAACGGCTTGCCAAAATATAACTGCCCAAGCCTAAAGCACTTAAGGCTCCCAGACCTGCTATCGCCGGGAATAGGTGGGGATAAGCAAGAAACTGGCTGTAACTATGTAGACCAATGCTGCTCAAATAAATTGCAACCGGAAGAATTAATACAATATCCCACCAGAAGCCTCCCAGATGATCTGTATGAATTTTTTTTCGCAAAAAGAAGTAAAAGGGATAGGCTACGGCGACATAGGCTGTTTCCCAAGCTATACCGCCGATTCGCCAGAGTTCATGGCCAACACCTATAGCTGCCAGTGCTACTGCCACTACCTGAAATCTTGACAACTTTTCTTTAAATAAAATACATCCTATAAGCACCATGACCAGTGGTAATAAGAAATAGCCCAATGAAACCTGTAAGCCTCGTCCATTCATTGGACCCCACAGAAAGAGCCATAACTGGGAAGTACATAAAATGGAGCTAACCAATAACATTAGAATAAATTGAGGTTTGGCTTTAAGCCGCTGCCAAATAGCAGAAATATATTTAAAATCACCACTCCAATACATAAAAAATGTCAGAAATGGCAAAGTTGATAGCATACGCCAAGCAAAGGTTTGCTCACTATTAAGAGGAGCAAGAAAGGTTGTAAAAAAATAGAGAACCCCGAAGGTGAGTGATGCTGTAACGGATAGCACAACGCCTTTAAACACTTTCTACTGCCCCTCTATTTTTTAATCTTGCATTATAAAGGAGCAGAAAAGATAAATGGAAAATTCATCTATTTATTTAAAAATCATACTTAAACATGTTTTCTAAGACTCAGAAGATCAAGACAAATCTATTATTTAGTCGTATGTTGAGTATGAATAATATCATCAAGCTTATAACCCAATGAAGAAGCGTAATTCAGGTATTCATTTACCACGTCCTGTTTAACCTGTGGTGTACGTGACAGTACCCAAAGGTACTTTCGAGAAGGTTCCCCTACCAGTACTGTCTGGTAATTGTCATCAAGCTTCAAGATCCAATAATCGCCTCGGCCTAAGGGTAACCAACGAATTGCCTCTGGCAGGAAACTGACTTCAAGTTTACTGTTAAATGGAGGGTTAATCACATATGCTTCACCTAGTGAACGCATCATTTTACCTTCCTGGGTATAACAGCGATTATCTACTGTTATGTTGCCATTTTCATTTAACGTATAAGTAGCTGTAACATCACGCGCACATTTTCGCTGAAAGTACATAGGTTTTCGGGCTACTTCGTACCATACACCCAGATACTTATCCAGTTCAACTCGCTCAACCACAGGCATGGTTTTACTTTGCGCATATGCCATTGTCCCGACAGCAAGACCAGTCAGCAATGCTCCCCCTACTGCAATCTTTGTTAATTGCCAACCTGCTTTTGATATATTTTTAGTCATAGCACATGAAACCTCGTAGAAATGAAAGAGTTATTTCACAGAATAATCTAACTTAACTCGTTCTTTTTGCACTCTATGTAGTGTTATGTTATGAATTTGCTGCGAAAAATTTTCAGCCTGCCACTATTGTAACATTTGGGCTTTTAGCCGCAGAATTTCATCACGAAGACGGGCTGCCTGTTCAAACTGTAACTCTTTAGAAGCTTTAAGCATTTCTTTTTCCAGCTTCGCCATATGCTTACTTAGAAGTTTCGGATCAGCTAAAATATGCCGTTCATCGGCTGTCAGAGAAAGTGCCTGCGCGGTGATTTTCTCATCAATCTCGTCCTCAGCTAATACTTCTCCAGTATCAATTTCTTTAATGACCTGACGCACTGCGCTACGCGGAATAATTCCATGCAATTCATTAAATTCAATCTGTTTGTTACGGCGACGTTCTGTTTCATCAATTGCTTTTTGCATAGAGTCCGTAATGCGGTCAGCATATAAGATTGCTTTGCCCTTAATATTACGTGCGGCGCGACCAATGGTCTGAATGAGTGAACGCTCGGAACGCAAAAAACCTTCCTTATCTGCATCCAGAATCGCGACAAGGGATACTTCTGGCATATCCAAGCCTTCTCGTAACAGGTTAATGCCGACCAATACATCAAACACCCCGGTACGAAGTTCATGAATAATTTTTACTCGCTCCACAGTATCGATATCTGAATGAAGATAGGCTACTTTTACCCCGTATTCTTTCAAATAAGCAGTTAAATCTTCAGCCATACGCTTAGTAAGAGTGGTCACCAGTACACGCTCATTTAAATTTTTACGTATGTTGATTTCTGATAGCACATCATCGACCTGAGTTAGTACTGGACGTATTTCAATTTCCGGATCAATCAGTCCGGTTGGCCGTACTACCTGCTCTACTACCTGTTCTGACTTTTCCAGTTCATAACGGGCAGGTGTAGCACTCACAAAGACCGTAGTGGGTATAATCCGCTCCCATTCCTCAAATTTCATGGGCCGGTTATCCAGCGCACTAGGCAAACGGAAGCCATAATTTACCAGGTTCTCTTTACGGGAACGGTCACCTTTATACATGGCTCCAATTTGCGGTACAGTAACATGTGATTCATCAATAATCAGCAGAGCATCATCAGGTACATAGTCAAACAGAGTCGGAGGTGCATCACCCGGACGGCGTCCAGATAAGTGGCGTGAATAATTTTCGATACCGTTGGTGTAACCCAGCTGTTGCATCATTTCCAGATCATACCGGGTACGTTGTTCGATACGCTGGGCTTCAAGCAGTTTATCGTGTTCGCGAAAGAATTTAAGCTGGTCTTTTAGCTCGTCACGAATAGTATCAATTGCACGAACCAGATTATCTTTTGGTGTCACATAGTGACTTTTCGGGTAAATTGTTACACGGGGTACCTTGCGCAGCATTTTGCCAGTTAAAGGGTCAAACCAGCGTATTGAATCTACTTCGTCATCAAATAGTTCAATACGGATCGCATTCTGTTCTGACTCTGCCGGAAAAATATCCATAATTTCGCCGCGGATCCGATAGGTACCACGTACAAACTCAAGCTCGTTACGGGTATATTGCATCTCTACAAGACGGCGGATAATATCGTCACGGCCAACACGGTCTCCCTGAACAATATGCAGTAGCATTTTCATATAGGCTTCAGGATCCCCCAAGCCATAAATAGCAGAAACCGAAGCGACAATAATAGCATCACGACGTTCTAGTAAAGAACGGGTAGCAGACAACCGCATCTGGTCAATGTGGTCATTAATTGCCGCATCTTTTTCAATAAAGGTATCAGAGGACGGAACATAAGCTTCTGGTTGATAATAGTCATAATAACTGACGAAGTATTCAACGGCATTATTGGGGAAAAAAGCTTTAAATTCGCCATAGAGCTGGGCAGCTAAAGTCTTATTATGTGCCATTACAATAGTGGGCCGCTGGGTTTGTGCAATGACATTCGCCATAGTATAGGTCTTACCTGAACCTGTCACCCCAAGTAACAGTTGACTTTTATACCCTTGCTGGATGCCTTTAACCAGTTTCTCAATAGCCTGTGGCTGGTCTCCGGCAGGCGCATACTGTGTAACCAATTCAAAAGGACGGCTCTCGCTCACTGATACTCTTCTCTGCTCATGATTGACCTGTATATTTTAACAGAATTCAGGCACTAACTCTTTTATGTTTAAGCGTTTCCTGATAGCTTTTTGCTATGTTTTGGTTACACTTCAAAGCGCTCAAGATTTCACTTGACCCTATGCATTTTCAGCGGCAACATGACAACACACTTCTCTGAAAAGTCTGGTTAATATGGTCTACCAATATCACGATGAAAGTATTATCAAAGCTTTGCCTGAAGATACTGTATTTGTATTTGGCAGTAATCTGGCAGGCGAACACAGTGATGGCGCTGCCCGGGTAGCCCACCAGTATTTTGGAGCAGTAAAAGGTGTGGGTCGAGGTTGGGCGGGGCAAAGTTATGCAATCCCCACTTTAAACGAGCATATTCAGCAAATGCCACTTAGCCAGATTGAGCATTATGTAGAGGATTTCAAGGTTTATACCCGTAACCACCCTAAAATGAAATATTTTATTACCGCCTTGGGCTGTGGTATTGCAGGCTACAAAGTTTCAGATATTGCTCCATTTTTTAAAGGTATTTCAAAAAATGTGATACTTCCTGAATCTTTTAAGCCTTATGTAGAACGAAATGCTTTAAAACAGTTTCCGACCCTGACCCAAGATATGGTAAGACAATTTATTAATGATGAGGTCATTTTCTATTTTAATCATGGTAGTGACTCGTTTGAGGCGGCTTTAGACAAAACCCGGTTGAAAAAAGCTGAAAAAGCCGTTGCCCTGATTGTACTTAATGAAGATATGTATCCACGTGACCGCTATGGACGTGGCCGCGAACATGAAATCAGTGATATTTTATCTAAATTCAATGGTAAAATTTATGATTTCCCGGAAAATACTGAAGGAGCCTTGGTGTTTACTGGTGTCATCATCGCATTGATGGAACTTTATGATTTTAATGAACAGGATTTTATTCGCCTCTGGGAAGGAGAAATTGAAATTGAGCATCCGGTCAATCGGCTTGCCAAAGCTTAAAATTTAATTTTATTATATATTTATAAATTACTGGGCTGAAACTAGAAATATTAAAAGTAAAATATGACAGATTTTTAGATTATTAACTTATTCAGCTCAGTAATTACAGCTTCATAAATATCTGTTATCCAGATAACCACTTATTTTCATCGGCTTATTTGTTCTAAAAAAATCTGTTTACCCCTATACTCTCGCCAGTCACCTAAAATGTGGATATAAGCATGGAACTGTTTGATTCTTCAATATTTGATCTTTCTCCAATTCCCATGTGGCTTGAAGATTATAGTGAAATCAAAAAACAGTTTGATGTCTGGCGTTCAGAAGGTATAAATGATCTGGCCGCATTTCTCAAAGAAGATATAGAACGGGTACGCAACTGTGCTCATAAAATCAAGGTCATTCGGGTCAATCCCAAAACTTTAGAAGTTTTTGAAGCAGACAGCCAGCAAGATCTGATTAAACATACTGCAAATATTTTTCAGCAGGACATGTATCAAACCCACATTCAGGAACTAGTAGCACTATGGCAGGGAGAAACCGAATTTTTTAGTACTGCTGTAAATTATACCCTAACTGGTAAACGTTTAGATATTCAGTTAAGAGCTATCGTTTTACCTGGTTATGAACATGATCTTTCACGCCTGCTTCTAACCACAGAAGATATTACCCACTACGAAAATGCCCGACGTCAGGAAGAAAAGAACCGCATTCTTGCCGAATCATTATTTATCTATTCACCGACTTCTTTATGGGTAGAAGATTTCAGTCGCATCAAACAGCGTTTTGATCAGCTAAAACAGCTAAATATTCAGGATTTCCATACCTTTTTAGATGTTCATAGTGAGTTCGTTAACCAGTGTATCGATGATATTGTGATTATCGACGTAAATCAGGCAACACTGGACCTGTTTAAAGCGCCAGATAAAGAGAGTTTATTAAAAAATACTGATCAGATTTTTGCTGACGAGATGCAGCAGACCTTCCGTGAACAGCTGATTGAACTCTGGAATGGTAATCTGCATCACCAGCGTGAAGCAGTTAATTATGCGCTTGATGGCAGTGTCCGTCATGTTATTTTGCAATTTACCGTATTTCCCGGTTATGAAAAAGACTGGGGAATGGTGCAGGTCGCTTTAACCGATATCAGCGCACGTAAAAAGGCTGAAAATTATCTGGAATATCTGGGCAGGCATGATGTGCTGACTCAGCTCTGCAACCGGGCCTTCTTTTCTGAGGAAGTCAAACGTCTTGAACGTAGCCGTTTGCGTCCTGTTTCCTGTATTTTTATAGACATGAACAGTTTAAAGGAAATTAATGACACCTTAGGTCATGATATTGGTGATGGGCTATTACGCAGAGTCGGAAACGTACTTAATCAGGCGATTGAAAACACCCGTTATACTGCATCACGCATTGGAGGTGATGAGTTCGTCATTCTCTTGCCTACAGCTACAGAAGCTGAAACACTGACTGTAACGCAAACTATTGAAGAACTGTTCAAGATTGATAACCAGTATTATGCCAGCCAACCTATCAGTATTTCCATGGGATGTGCTACGAGCAGGGAAAATGAAAGCATAGAAGCTTTATTAAAACGTGCTGATCAGCAGATGTATCAGAAAAAACAACATTATTACCAAAACAGCACGCTATAAATTAAACTGTGTGGGGTTATAAAAACAGGCAATCTACCTGTTTTTATAACTAACGCTTACCCATAGAGCGCCGAGTGCCACGTGGCGGAGCCCATGTACGGTCGGCATAGTTTTCAGCTTTAGGGCGAACCTGGTTATGTACAGCAACCTGCTCCGGATGATCGGCTGCCGGCACTGGAAACGGGAGCTTGACCAGTGGCTTTTTGTTTTGGCTCATACACTAACTCAAAATAAAACAATCCATATTGTAACGTGCTTTTCCGTTCAAATCGAACAGACATTCCGGGATTTTTTGTAGCTTCATCATGAGGTGATTCCATCTTTTTCATTTTTTTACTGATATGGTAATTTTTACACGCCCTTTAAGCAGTTTTTACGCTAAGATAATATTGCTTTTTATTTTTAATCCCCATAAGAAGGAATATTGCCGTGGACGTACGTCTCTCTGATCGTGTAAATGCCATCAAACCGTCCCCAACGCTTGCTGTAACTAATAAAGCGGCTGAGTTAAAAGCTGCTGGAAAGAATGTGATTGGTTTGGGCGCAGGTGAACCTGATTTTGATACACCACAACACATCAAAGACGCTGCTATTACAGCGATCAATAATGGTTTTACTAAATATACCGCTGTTGACGGTACGCCAGGCCTAAAAAAAGCAATTATTGCCAAGTTTAAACGTGACAATAATCTGGATTACCAACCAAACCAGATTCTGGTTTCTTGCGGTGGTAAACAGTCATTTTTTAACCTTGCACTCGCACTTTTAAATAAAGGTGATGAAGTAATTATTCCTGCACCTTACTGGGTTAGTTATCCAGATATGGTGATTATTGCTGAAGGTGTACCTGTTATTGTGAAATGCGGTGAAGAGCAGCGTTTCAAAATTACACCTGAACAGCTGGAAGCTGCAATTACTGACAAAACCCGTCTGGTGGTATTAAACAGCCCTTCCAACCCTACAGGTATGATTTATACCAAAGCTGAACTGGAAGCTCTAGCTGAGGTCCTTCGCAAATATCCGGAAGTTTATATTGCATCTGATGATATGTATGAACCGATCCGCTGGGATGATGAATTTTATAATATCGCAACTGTTGCGCCAGATTTATATGACCGCACCATCGTATTAAATGGCGTATCTAAAGCTTATGCAATGACTGGCTGGCGTATTGGTTATGCAGCAGGTCCTGCCAAGCTGATTGGGGCAATGAAAAAGATCCAGTCTCAGTCAACTTCTAATCCGACCTCAATTTCACAGGTGGCTGCAGAAGCTGCACTTAATGGTCCGCAAGATGTACTTGAGCCAATGATTGAAGCATTTAAACGCCGCCATGACCTTGTTGTAAATGGTCTTAATGAAATCAATGGTATTTCTTGTTTGCCTGCAGATGGTGCTTTTTATGCCTATGCCAACATTAAACCTCTTATTCGTGCTAAAGGTCTTAAATCTTGCACAGAATTCTCTGAATGGTTACTGGAAGAAACTGGTGTTGCAGTAGTTCCAGGTGATGCATTTGGTCTGGGAGGTTTTATGCGTATTTCTTATGCTACTGCTGATGAAGTACTGGTAGATGCTCTGGCACGTATTAAAAAAGCAGCAGACTCCATTGAAGGTGTAGATGCAGCTGTTGCTTCTGTTGAGGCTGAAAAAGCTGCCAAATAAATCCTGTAATTAGAAAAGCCTGCTTACATAGCAGGCTTTTTTAGCTCGGGTTCACTGTCTATTTTAATTCTTCCAATATTTCCTTTTTCAAATAAAATTTTGGTTCTTCTGCATCTGTCCACTGCACACCCCACTCGACGATTGCCATTAAAATAGGTTTTAAGTCCCTACCTTTGGCAGTCAGCACGTACTCAAAACGTTGCTGGCGGTCTATGTAACTTTGTTTTTCCAGTATGCCTTCTTCAACCAAACGTTTTAAACGCTCTGCAAGTACATGCCGGGTAATTCCCAATGATTTTTGAAACTGTTCAAAACGGGACAGTCCTAAAAATGCATCACGAATAATTAATAAAGTCCAGCGGTCACCAATCATGGCAAGTGTTTGTGCTACAGGACAGTTCTGCTGCTGGGTTTCAGACCATTTCATTTCTGTCTAACATATAAAAATTTATTGACTTTAATTTAATCGATCCGCTAAGTTAATAACAAGTTCCTTTTTAGAACTTTATAAATTAATAGTAGAACAGGAAGAAAAATGAAAGATCCCAAACAAATGACTGGTCTTGAACTGCTCACAGCAATGCGTGATGGGGTATTGCCCTCAGCCAGCATTGGCAAAACCATGCCCATGCAGTCTGTAGAAGTCACCCAGGGTACTGTTACCTTCAAGGTGAAAGCAGATGAGCGGCATCTGAACCCGTTAGGTGGTGTACATGGAGGCTTTGCAGCAACTGTTCTGGATTCTGTTACAGGCTGTGCAGTTCACAGTATGCTAGAAGCAGGTGCAGGATATGGAACTATAGATTTAAATATTAAAATGTGCCGTCCAATCCCTAAAAACAAAGAATTACAAGCTACAGGAACCCTCATCAATCTCAGCAAGAACCTTGGTATTGCTGAAGGAAAAATTTTTGATGAAAAAGGAAAACTTTATGCTTTTGCAACAGCCACTTGCATGATTCTCCGTAATTAGCAGTTATTCTTCTCCGGCTTGCTCCAGATTAAAAATCCCGAATCGAGCAAGCCTGTTTTTCAGCAAACTCTAACCTAGCTTTACGCCTTCAAAGTATTAAAGTAATGCTCTCTTTAAGCGTTTTTATCTTAAATAGGCCAGCTATAAAGTTAATTATTATCTTAGGATTTTTAAGTTCTCTCTAAATTGCTGATTTCAGAAATTTACCCGAATTTATATGGTGCTTCTGCGGACGGGTTATTCCCTTATAAATACAGTAAAACTTAAAGGCACTGTCTAACGACACTGAGACTACATCTTGCTGTGAAACTGACCAGACTTTTGCCTGATTCCGACCAGATAAGTTGCTGCCTGTGATTTGATAAATATACTGATCTTTCTTCAGCTGCTGAATTTGTTGCGGTGTTGCTGAAAGAGTATCTAAAATTGAGGAATGGGTTTTTTCTATTAACCACTTTTCACTCAACCAGAGTTGTAGCAGATCACCTAAGTAAAGTTGATGTCTACCAGCTGGCCAAAGGTCAATAAAGGCTTCTGTTACCGGCGTAAAATACTGTTCAGTATCTTGAATAATAGAAAGATAATTTTTCTGATATAAAGAAAAATGAGAGAAAATCTGAGAAATAGATAGCGTATTCATTCGCCTTCTCCTGTTTAGCCATTTTAGTGCTGGCAAGTTGGTTTAAATCCACACTGCTTGGTTTTACTCAAGCGCTCTGTTCTGTTATTAATCTAGCAACAGTTGATTCGCACTGTAAAGCTTTTTTCTGTTTTATTTCAATATTTGACTAAATAAAAAGCATATGGGACTCCAGCATCAGAAATATGACAATTTAAGCTTGACCCACTTTAAAATCCCTCTATAATCGCATTCAGATTCTCCCATAGCTCAGTCGGTAGAGCGACGGACTGTTAATCCGCAGGTCCCTGGTTCGAGCCCAGGTGGGAGAGCCAAATATATAAAAGCCCGCAGCATTAAAGCGGGCTTTTTATTGTCTGTTTTTTAATAACTACTATTTTTTCAAACTAAAAAAATCCTTCATAAAGAAGGATTTCTTATTAGCACTCGGGGTTAAGCTGCAGTTTTAGCCGGAACACCACTGTGGAACCTGAAAAGATCATCTGAACTTAAAATCAGAGCTTTTTCAATTTCCCGGATATGTTCAGTGCGTGTCTGGATATCTTCTTCAGCATTTTTAAGTTTTGCTGTCTTGGCCACGTCGAGCGCCAAAGCCAGATAATCCTCGAAGTGTCGAGACTCAGATTTAAGCAAATAGCGATAGTAACGTCCTAACTCTTCATCGACCAGCGGTGCAAGTGCATAAAACCGCTCGCAAGAACGCGCCTCTACAAAAGCCCCAATAATTAGTACATCAATTAAAGCTTCTGGCTCATAAGTACGAATTTCTTTGCGCAAGCCGGCTGCATAACGCCCAGCACTGACCGCCTTCCATTCTTGACCACGTTTAGCCATAAACTCAAGTACCTGTTCATAATGCAGCATCTCTTCACGAACTAACTGTGCCAGCTTGACTTGCAAGTCGGTAAAAAAGCTGTAACGGAACATCAGGTTCATTGCTGTACCAGCTGCTTTTTTTTCACAGTTGGCATGGTCCTGCATCAGTAGCTCTAAATTATTCAGTGCTTCATCCAGCCAGGCTTTCGGGGTTTCACAACCGAGAAAAGCTTTTACTGGCTGCATCAGTTCATCATAGTTTAAAGTCGACATAATTAACGTGCTGCCTTAATTGCTGCTTTCATTTGCTGTACAGCTTGTGCCAGTCCAATAAAAAGACTATCTGCAATAATCGAATGTCCAATATTTAATTCATGGATCTGTGGAATTGCTGCAATTGGCGTCACGTTGTCAATGTTTAAACCATGTCCTGCATTTACTACTAGGCCTTTACCTGCAGCATATTCAGTTCCCTTAATAATACGTTCAAGCTCTGCCTGTTGTTCTGCTTCATTATGAGCATCTGCATAAGCACCGGTATGAATCTCGATGGTAGGTGCACCACAGGCAATAGCCGCGTCAATCTGTGCCAGATCGGCATCAATAAAGAGAGAAACATCACAACCAACTTGTAATAATGCCTGAGTTGCTGCTTTAACTTTTTCAAAATTAGTCACTACATCCAGACCGCCTTCTGTGGTCAGTTCCTGTCGTTTCTCCGGTACAAAGCAAACATGCTGTGGACGGATTTCTTTAGCAAACTCAACCATTTCATTAGTTACGGCAATCTCAAGATTCATACGAGTTTTCAAAGCTGGACGCATACGGCGTACATCACCATCCTGAATATGACGGCGGTCTTCACGTAAATGCAGGGTAATACCCTCTGCACCGGCCTGTTCACAAATCAGTGCCGCATTCACCGGGTCCGGATAAACGGTGCCTCGTGCTTGTCTTAAAGTAGCAACGTGATCTATGTTTACACCAAGCAATGCAGCCATAATAAATTCCTGATTAAGATTGAGAATGAGTATTTTGAATCCATAACTGGCGGCTCTTCAATGGCCGGTCACCCAGTAAAGATGTAATCATCTGGCGATAAAGTCGAGATAATAGCTGTAACTGTGGCTGGGAGAAATCTGCACCTTTTTCATAGTCCAGCATTGTGAGAAGGCTCTGGCCAGCCAAGGTAGCTGAACTGGCTTTTTGTACAGGTATAAAACCTTCCTGGATCTGAAAATGGTAATGTCGTTCCGGTTCAACTGGCTGCTGATGGGCATCTACCGAGAAATCGATAGCATAACCAAGCTCTTCAAGCAAAATATGTTCAAACTGGCGTAAAATTTGTCTTAATAGCAGCCCGGGCTGTGTATTTACTGCCAGTTGCTGTAACTTGACTAATGTCAACTGATACTGCTGATAAGTCTGTGGCATCGCCTCTTCAAGCGGACATAACCGAAGTAATAATTCGTTTAAATAAAAGCCAGAGAAGAATGCATCACCGTAAAAGAAAATAGGCTGATTTACGATTTCAAGTTTACTGAAATTTTTGAGTTCACCTTTACCAGAAGCCTGAAGTGCTAAAGATTGATACTGTGGCGGGGGGACCTGACGTAAAATTCCGTCAATCCGGCCATATTCCTCAGTAAATAAATAGACAAGATGACTCTTCTCACGATATTTACGATAATGGATCAGGTAACCATGCAAAGCTTCATTGCGCATAGGGTTGAGCTAGTCCCGATCTGATGCCTGATCTTTATCATCCCCATCAGGGATAACTGCACCCACCACTGCCGCAGTCCCCTTGACTACCCCTTTCGTGGTTTTATAAGCCACCTTTACAGGAACCGTAACAACCTTATGAATACAGCCTTGCAGCATTAGAATGCTTATCAGTATTGCCATTGTCTTAATCACTACGGAACTCCTGCAAAAAGCTTAAGCCTTAGATATCACTATATCCTAGGCTCTTGAGCGCGCGTTCATCATCAGACCAGCCACCTTTCACTTTTACCCACAACGTCAGCATGATCTTCTGTTCGAACATTTTTTCCATATCAATACGGGCATCCATCCCGATTTTTTTCAGCTTAGCACCTTTTTCACCAATCACGATGGCTTTTTGTCCAGGACGGTCAACAAAAATGGTGGCATCGATATAGGTACAGGCAGCTTTCATCCGGCCAGTCTTCTCATTTAATGCCGGCTCCTCAGTTTTAAAAGATTCAATCTGAACAGTCAGGTCATATGGAAGCTCTTCACCAAGCTGTCGCATAATTTTTTCACGAATTACTTCTGATGCCAGGAATCGCTCTGAACGGTCAGTAATCTGGTCAAATGAGTATAGCGGCGGTTGGAAAGGTAAATACTTGTCAATTGTATCGCGCAGATGTTCCAGATTTGCACCACGCAATGCAGAAACTGGTACAATTTCCACGAAATTCATGAGTTTAGTACGTTCTTGAATCAAAGGAAGCAATGTCCTTTTTTCTTCAATAGTATCAATCTTGTTGATAACCAGAATGACTGGCATTTCAGCATTTTTCAGCTTCTCAAGCACTAGGTCATCATTTTGTGTCCACTTATGGGCATCTACCACAAATAGAACCAGATTTACATCACGTAGGGCTGAATGTGCTGCACGGTTCATCATCTTATTGATGGCACGCACTTCTTTCTTATGCATTCCCGGAGTATCTACATAAACGGCCTGTGACTTTTCACGGCTATCAATACCAATAATTTTATGTCGTGTTGTCTGGGGCTTACGGGAAGTAATAGAGAGTTTTTGTCCCAACAGGTGGTTCATCAAAGTTTATTTACCGACATTCGGACGTCCGACAATAGCCACAAACCCACTCTTAAAATCAGCAGGTATAGTGACACCCTGTGAACTAAAGAACTGGTCAATCAGGTTATTGTCCGGTGTGTTTGACTCTTGATCTGTACTGTTTTGATCTGGCTGGATCGACATGCAGTCTATTGCTCCAATAACTTTAAAATTTCCGCTGCTGCTGCTTGCTCAGCAAAGCGACGACTTGACCCTTCTCCGATAAATTTAGGCAGGCTGTCGACCGAACACTCTACTTTAAAATGCTGGTTCGGTGCATCCCCTTGAATATCGACCACCTCATAAACAGGGAGAGGTTTTTTACGGGCTTGCAGATATTCCTGTAACCGGGATTTCGGGTCTTTTAACTGGTCGGTTGGCTCAATATTGTTTAAATATGGACCATACCACTTCAATACGATGTCTTGTAAAATCTTGAGCTCACCACAGTCAATATAAATTGCTCCGATAATGGCTTCTACAGTATCGGCCAGAATCGATTCACGGTGGTGTCCTCCCGATTTTAATTCACCTGTACTTAATATTAAACACTGACTAAGTTTCAAATCGTTTGCAATCTTGCCTAATGCTTCCTGCCTGACCAGAGTAGCACGCATGCGGGTCAGCCGGCCTTCATTTTCAAAAGGATACGCATGATACAAATAGTTGGCGATAATCATGCCTAATAGTGAATCGCCTAAAAACTCCAGACGTTCATAATTATATTTGTGACTAACCGACCGGTGGGTCAGGGCAAGCTGCAATAACTCAGGCTGCTTGAACTGATAGCCGATACGGCTGGGGAAGCGAAAATCACTTACCTTAGAGTGACCTTTGATCAAAACTCTTCTCGAACTTTAGTACTAAATCAATATTAAGCAAGAAAGGTTTTCTCACTTCATAGCGGATATTTACATGTAAACCCTGATCATTTGAAACTTGGGCAATATCTTTGAACTGCAAGTCATCAATATTGTTCATGTCCAAACGCTGATCCATCTGCTGGGTAAATTTTGCTGGCGTTATATCTGCTGGACTGTCTTTTAATAACTCTTCAATCTGGCTGTTAATCACACGGTTATCCCAATATGCTGGCCATATGGCTACTACAGCCTTTACCACCATTGCAAAGACAATAATCGCAAATAGAATTGTAATATAAGAAGTGCCTTGCTGAGCATTACGCATTGTTATTACCCACCCAAATGGTTAATCAATTTTACCGTTACGTGCAAAGCTTGGTATCTTGAAGCCGGGTTCCTTATGCATCCAGATATAAACTGCTCGACCGGCCAGATTTTCTTCAGGCACAAACCCCCAAAAGCGGCTGTCTGCACTCTGGTCACGGTTATCTCCCATAGCGAAATAATGACCTTCTGGAACTTTGACTTCCCAGTAAAGACCATCTTCACCCGAGTATTTTCCATTTTCAACATAGTTAATAAATGGAGCCTGACGCGCAACATTTACCCCTTCAAGCTCACGCATGGTAAAAGTATGTTTGCCCAAAGTTTCTTTATGATAGATCGAAGCTGGCGTGTCCTGAATATCCTTTTCACGGCTGAACTCAACCGGAACCTTTTTAACTGGCTGTCCATTAATACTCAGCTGTCCATGGTCATATACAATATGATCACCCGGCAAGCCGACTACACGTTTAATATAGCTAATACTTGGTTGCGGCGGATAACGGAATACCACCACATCACCACGTTCAGGTTCACCAATATCAATGAATTTTTTATTTATAATCGGCAGACGCATTCCATACTGATACTTGTTGACCAGAATAAAATCTCCGGTTTCCAAGGTTGGTACCATAGAGTCTGACGGAATATTAAAAGGTTCATAAAAGAAAGAGCGCAGTACAAGCACGATGGCTAGTACTGGCCAGAAGTCATAAGCCCAGGTAATGATAAAATTTTCATTGCCACGGCCCCTCGTTTTGCGTTGCTTGAAAACAAGTTTATCGAGCAGCCACATCAGGAAAAAAATGACAGTGACTGGAACGAGGATCAAGTTAAAATCAAAATCCATGAGCTAGATGACCTCTTATTATTATCTTTCTACTTTTAAGACTGCAAGGAACGCTTCCTGAGGGATTTCAACACTACCCACCTGCTTCATGCGTTTCTTACCTTCTTTCTGCTTAGACAGAAGTTTTTTCTTACGTGACACGTCACCACCATAACATTTCGCCAAGACGTTTTTACGCATGGCTTTTACAGTAGAACGGGCAATAATCTGTGCACCAATAGCTGCCTGAATCGCTACATCAAACATTTGACGCGGAATCAGATCTTTCATTTTTTCGACCAGAGCAATACCACGGTGACGCGCATCATTACGATGGCAAATCATTGCCAGAGCATCAACTTTCTCACCATTAATCAGCACATCTACTTTTACCAGTGAGGAGCTTTCAAAACGGACAAAGTTATAATCTAGTGATGCAAAACCACGTGAACAGGACTTCAAGCGGTCAAAAAAGTCCATGACGACTTCTGCCATTGGAATTTCAAAAGTAATAGAGACCTGATTACCCAAGAATTTCATGTCTTTTTGAACGCCACGACGCTCAATACACAGCGTCATCACATTACCCAGATATTCCTGTGGCACCAAGATATGACATTCTGCAATTGGCTCACGCAAATCTTCAACAGTAGAACCATCAGGCATTTTTGACGGGCTGTCGATATAAATCGTATCACCTGCTTTAGTTAATGCTTCATAAACTACTGTAGGGGCAGAAGTGATCAGGTCCAGATCATATTCGCGTTCCAGCCGTTCCTGAACGATTTCCATATGCAGCATTCCCAAGAAGCCGCAGCGGAAACCGAATCCTAACGCATCAGAACTTTCAGGTTCGAAAAATAGTGCCGAGTCATTAATCTGAAGCTTGTGCAATGCTTCACGGAAAGGCTCAAAATCACTGGCGTCAATCGGAAATAAACCCGCATATACCTGAGGTTTTACCTTTTTGAAGCCCGGCAGCGTACCTACTTCTGGCGTAGAGGCCAGAGTAATGGTATCACCAACAGGAGCGCCAAAAATATCTTTAATACCGGCAATAATAAAACCTACTTCGCCTGCTTCGAGCATTCCGGTTTCAGTATGTTTTGGATTAAAAATACCCACAGAGGTAATAATATGAGTCTGGCCTGTTGACTTCACCAGCATTTTATCGCCTTTGCGCACACGCCCCTGCTTGATACGAACCAGGGAAACTACTCCCAAATAATTATCAAACCATGAGTCAACAATCAGAGCCTGTAAAGGTGCATCACGGTCACCCTCTGGCGCTGGAATAACCTCAACCAATGTTTCCAGAACTTTATCCACACCCATACCGGTTTTTGCAGAGCAAGTCGGTGCATGAGTCGCTTCAATTCCGATAATTTCCTCAATCTCGTGAATGACGCGTTCAGGCTCAGCCTGTGGCAGGTCAATCTTGTTAAGGATTGGCAAAACTTCAAGGCCCTGTTCGATTGCGGTATAACAGTTGGCAACTGACTGTGCCTCAACACCCTGTGCTGCATCGACTACCAGTAGAGCACCTTCACAGGCTGCCAGTGACCGTGAGACTTCATAAGAAAAGTCAACGTGCCCTGGGGTATCAATAAAGTTGAGCTGATATTCCTGACCATTCGGATGCGTATAATAAAGTGTTACAGAAGCGGCTTTAATAGTAATACCGCGTTC
The DNA here is from genome assembly GCF_000582925.1 of Acinetobacter sp. 1294596. Taxonomy (NCBI): domain Bacteria; kingdom Pseudomonadati; phylum Pseudomonadota; class Gammaproteobacteria; order Moraxellales; family Moraxellaceae; genus Acinetobacter; species Acinetobacter sp. 1294596. The sequence continues at coordinate 30,421 of NZ_JFCC01000021.1, forward strand.
ACGTTCAAGCTCCATTGAGTCAAGCACTTGTGCCTGCATTTCACGGTCTTGCAATCCACCACACATTTGAATGAATCGATCTGCCAGGGTCGACTTGCCATGGTCAATATGCGCAATAATCGAAAAGTTACGAATGTTTTTGATATCAACAGATTTTTTAGCTTGCGCCATGGGCTACCTTGAAAAATGTATACGGCTATGTACAAAATTTAAGGTACATAGCAAAAGCTGTTTCGGGAAATTGCGAGCGATTATAACAGATGGAATTTTTAAAGTATCCATAAATCATGCGCTTTTGCTTTGAGCTGTAAATCAGCAAAATCTGGAAAAACCATATCGACCATTTTAGATTGTCGAGAAATCCATCGGGTTTATCTCTGCTGAAATTGGCTGGTAAGCCTGAGTAAAAGTGGGCGACATACGTTTTGGGCGACCCGTTGCTATTTCGATACATGCCCATTTGGTCTGACCGGTAAACAGCAGGGTTTGGTCTTGTGGACGGTAAAAAGCGTACTGACGGTATGAGTACAATGCATTAATATCATAGAGCCAGGTACGTAGAATCAGTTCCTCCCCTTCAAATGCAGCTTTACGGTATTGTACCTGATGCTCAACTGCGACCATGGCATGTTTAAGTTCCTGATACTGTTTCAGTCCCAGTCCAAGTGCCTCAATATGTGCTTCCGCCACCTGTTGCATCCAGGCGACATATACGACGTTGTTTACATGTCCCAAACTATCAATATGCTCTGGCTGAACCTGAATGTTTAAATCAAAAAATGTATTCACGTGCAATTTTTTCCTGTCTTGCATCAACTCACATAAAACATCTAGTGTAAAGGCATCATTCGGCTAATGGTACTTAAATAAAAAGCCATCCTGCAGGATGGCTTTAAAAGTTGATATAGTTTGTTACTGGATCCGCAGGCCCAAGATGGCGCGTTGCCCCTGACGGATCAGCGCAACCCGGGCTACCGTATTCTTTTTCAGCTTACTTACTGCATTTACAAACTCATCGCTGTTTCGCACAGGCGTATTATTAATTTGAGTAATGATGTCTTCTGGCATCAAGCGGGATTGTGCTGCCAGCCCCCCTCGCATAACTTCCTGAATATATACTCCGCCATCAACACCCAACTGCCTGCTTTCAGCCTCGGTCAGATTGCGAATAGCTATACCTAAAACAGGTCCTTTATTTTGTACAGGTGTATTGGTTTTTGCTGGCGTATTATCTGGTGCCGTAGTAAGCGTAGCAGTAATATTACTCAATTTCTCGTCACGTAATACCTGCAAGCGAATACTCTGATTTGGAGCCTGACGGTTGAGATAATTCAACAGATCTGAAGTACGGGAGATCGCCATCCCGTTAATTTGCAAGATGATGTCACCAGCTTTTAGTCCTGCTCTGGCCGCTGGAGAATTTGGTGCGACCTGGGTAATAAGTGAACCTTCCGGTTTAGGCAATTTATACGCTTCTGCCAGATTACGGTCGATATCTTGCAGCATTACCCCCAGATAAGAGCGGATTACTTTACCATTACTCTTTAATTGCTCAGCGACATCCATTGCGACATCAATTGGTATGGAAAAAGACAGGCCCATATAGCCACCCGTTCCACTAAAAATACGTGAATTTACACCTACAACTTCACCACGCTGGTTAAATAGTGGCCCCCCAGAATTACCGGGATTAAGCGCAACATCTGTCTGAATGAATGGTACAGAGGTTTCTCCCATCATACTTCGGGATTTAGCACTGACAATTCCCGCTGACGCAGAATAATCAAAACCAAATGGCGAGCCAATTGCCAACACCGGTTCACCAACCTTGAGCTGGTCTACATTGCCAATTCGCAGAGCTGGAAAGCTTGAGCCATTAACTTTAAGTAAAGCCACATCGGTTCGTTCATCACTTCCAACTACAGTAGCATCAATTTCACGACGATCATTCAAGGTGATGCTGATACGTGAGGCATTTTCAACTACGTGATGATTGGTCAGCAGATAACCATCTTTACTAATAAAGAAGGCACTGCCGTAGCCGGTTTTTTCTTGCGGTACTTGCTGTTGCGGAATAATCACCTGATTGCCAAAAAAGCGGCGTAATAACTCCGGTACCTGCTGCTGTAACAGCTCTTCCTGTGTCATTTTCTTGACAACATTTACACTCACAACAGCCGGACTGACCTGCTCAACCAGATTAGAGAAATCGACTGTAGAAGCCGCCTGTGTCTGTACTGCTGCCATAGTAAAAACAGCAGCGTACATTCCTTTTTGTAATAAGCGATTTTTCATGAAGCACAACTCACATACTGCAGTTAAATGATAATTTTTTAGCTGAACGGTTTTTTAATTTTGATTAATAATATGTTTGATGAATGATTTAAAACAAGGTTTTAGTCAAAACGTTACAAAATTTAAATTTAATTGGAAATTCTGGTTAAACCTGAGCGTTTTAAGTCTTGCATTCTTAGGCAAAAAACGGTCTGATGATCGAATTTCTATCAAATAGCCGATGAATATGAGCAGTTTAAATACAACTCATCAGTTTGACGTCATTATTGTAGGTAGCGGTGGAGCCGGATTAAGCCTGGCATTATCATTACCTCACCATTATAACATTGCTGTTTTAGCTAAAGCTCCCCTGACAGAAGCCAGCACATATTATGCACAGGGTGGCGTAGCCGCAGTTCTGGACGAAACTGACTCTATTCAACAGCATATTGATGACACCATGATTGCAGGCGCCCAGTTATGCGAGCTGGACGCGGTTAAACATACTGTAGAAGGTGGTAAACCTTCAGTCGATTTTCTGCTCAAACATGGCGTACAGTTTACGCTGGATGATGCCGAACAACTGCATCTTACCCGTGAAGGCGGACACTCTCAGCGCCGGATTATTCATGCTGCCGATGCAACCGGCAAAGCGATTTCAACGACACTGGTGCAGCGTGCCCAAGAACAGAAAAATCTGACCATATTTGAAAACTATATTGCAATTGACCTGATTACTACCGAAAAATTAGGAATAGATGAGCAAAAAAATCGGGCCGTCGGCCTTTACGCACTTAATGAAAAGACTGGCAAAGTCCATACTTTTTTAGCTCCATTTACCGCACTGGCCTGCGGAGGAGCTATGAAAGCCTACTTGTATACATCTAACCCTGATATTGCAACCGGTGACGGAATTGCCATGGCGTACCGTGCTGGCTGCCGTGTGGCCAATATGGAATTTAACCAGTTCCATCCAACCTGTCTGTATCACCCTCAAGCCCGCTCTTTCCTGATTACAGAAGCCATGCGTGGTGAAGGTGCTTATCTGCGTTTGCCAGAGGGTGAACGTTTTATGCTGCGTTTTGATGAGCGTGCCGAGTTGGCCCCTCGAGACATTGTGGCTCGTGCCATAGATTTTGAAATCAAGCGGCTGGGGATTCGTCATGTGTGGCTGGACATTACCCATAAACCGGCTGAATTTGTAAAAGAACACTTCCCGACCTTATATACCCGTCTGCTTGAACTCGGTATTGATATTACCAAAGATATGATTCCCGTGGTGCCAGCTGCGCATTATACCTGCGGTGGTGTGGTTGTGGATGAGCATAGCCAGACTGATATTTCTGGCCTATATGCCATTGGGGAAACGTCCTATACAGGTCTGCATGGCGCGAACCGAATGGCAAGTAACTCCCTGCTAGAGTGTTTTGTTTATGGCATGAGTGCAGCCCAGCATATCCAGAGCCAGTTTAACCCTGAAGTTAGCTTGCCTGCTGTACCTGAATGGGACGACTCGCAGGTTACTGATGCAGACGAAGATGTTGTAATTCTGCAAAACTGGGACGAACTGCGTCAGACCATGTGGAATTACGTTGGTATTGTCCGTACCAGTAAACGCCTCAAGCGTGCATTGCATCGAATTGAGATGCTTAAGCGGGAAATCACTGAATATTATGAAGATTATCAGGTCAGTAAAAACCTGATTGAGCTGCGTAATCTGGTACTGGTTTCCGAGATGATTGTACGCTGCGCGATGGAACGTAAAGAATCGCGTGGTTTGCACTATACGCTGGATTATCTGGAGCTGGCGCCTGAACTTCGAAAAACCATCCTGACGCCACCAGATTTCAAAGTTAGTCAACCACTGGTTAATGAGGAAGTCGAACCAGCACTTGGTTAATCCAATCCTTTTCTAAAACTGGCCTTTAATTCAGGCCAGTTTTCCAATCTGTTCTAACGCCTGTTCAAGTACCTTTTCTGGTGCTTGTGTAGCATCAAGGCGCTTAATCCGTTCTGGATGTTGTTGCCATAATCTAGTGTAACCTGCGCGCACTTTTTCAAAAAAACTGACCTTTTCCTGTTCAAAACGGTCTAGTGCACCACGCTCACGGGCACGGGACATTCCCAGCTCAACCGGTGCATCTAGCCATAATGTAATATCTGGCATACGAGAAACAAAAGACTGGTTGAGAACCGCCAATTTATTTTCATTCAGACCACGTCCAGCACATTGATAGGCAAAACTGGCATCTTATATTCCTTTATATTAATTTGTAAACAAAAGTAGTTATATCCTAATACTATATAATGTAAACTATACAAGTATTACCGAAATGATGAACTTCTTTAAAGTCTAAAAGAATCTAGCTTAGAGATGTTTTATATTAATTGAGCTTAGGTATTAGGAATCAAATTAAAAATGACCCAAATCATTGGACTTGCAGCTGTAGCTAGATCAGGTAAAGACACAGTAGCTTCTATGTTATTAAAACATGAAGGTGTAACCACATATGCTTTAGCTGACCCGCTTAAAATTGGATGCCAAATTTTATTTGGGTTAACTGATGCAGAGACTTGGCATGATAATATAAAAGAAGAAGTAATCCCTCATTGGGGATGGTCACCTAGAAAGTTTTTTCAAACAGTTGGAACAGATTGGCTTAGAGAGTTAAATTCGGATCATTGGTTATTAAGAGCAAATTTGGCTTTCAACCAATATAAAACTAATGAACCTGATAAATCACAACTTGACTTCACTGATCCTAAAGCTCCATTTAAGTTAGCAGCGCAAGCTATTTTTGGAATTACTCAAGAAGAGTCCTGGAACCCTTCATTATTGAATAAAAAAATCAAATACTGGGACATGACACCAAATGAAATGATCGAATTTCTTCAGGATCATGCCCTCAAAGAATTTAGTAATTATCACTTTTTAAGATCTAAAAGACCTTTGGTTCTTCCGTCAAAAGAAATACCCATCTACGGCAAAAACAATATTGTAATAATCAAAGATATTCGATTTGAGAATGAAGCTGATTTTATTCGTTCTCATAACGGCACAATATGGCACGTTCAGCGAGATAATGCTGCAAAAGTTATAAACCACTCTTCTGAAAAAGGAATAGAAATCAAACGCGGGGATACTATTATTTATAACAATGGTTCCTTAATGGATTTGAAATTACTCGTTGAAAAGGAATGGGAAAAAATTAATCGTGAATGATATAAATATTCGGGGGGTTAGATCAGTTGAAACATCTTCTAGTCATGTTATAAAGGCTAGATACTTAAACCTTCAAGGCTTTGATCTTGATAATAAACTTTGCTTTGATTTGCATAGAATGTTCCTTTTTCACTCTAAGGATAGAATTTCTTCATCCGCTTATCTCCTAATTCAAGCAATTGAAACATTCTTTGAATTTATAAATAAATATAATGAGAGACAGCCTGACAGACTAAAAATAGACACTCTTGCTAAAGTACACTCGGAAATTTTTAGAGCCTATATAAGATATTGTCAAAAAAATAAATTAAGCCTAGAGCTTCCCTCAAAGCTTAAATCAGCAATTGTAGATTTTGCTCAAAATACAATGTTAATACCAATACCTTTATTACCTAATGTCACTGCTTTTAAAACCAAGAGCAAGCCAACAGAACCTTTAGATGAAATTTGTTATAATGATTTAATTAATGCATTAAAATTAGAAATAAATCGACTTTACGAAAAAGTAAACTTTATTGAAAAAGTTAATCAGGTAGAGCCATATACCTTATCAGAAGCTCATTTAGACATAACTCCACCCATGACTAAAGAGCGTGTATTCGCATGGTATGAGATGATACTCAATAAAGAAATTATTAGTAAACTTACGGTACAAAGCCTACCTATAAAATTAAAAAAATGTATCGATCCTGAACTTTTAGAATTAATGAACCAGCCTAATTCTATAATGATTGATAAATTCAAAGCTATTTATGAAAGAGATAAAGAATTAATAGATACCTCTAAAGAAATTCAACAGCTAAGGAAACAACAAGGGTTTGGATTAAGACACTGGAATTTCGATGTTGCAAGAGGATTAAAAACATTAATTGTTAACGGCTATCCAATGCATAAGACTTTAGATGAAATTAATGTCAAATATGCGGCTGACTCTTGCATAAATAAGGGAGAGTGTGAGGATATTATTCAACTATTAATATTACGTATATCTCGGGCTCAATCTAAATTTAAACACCCTGAAATAGACAATTGGGATGCTTTTTTAGGAATGTATTTTCCATCTATGATTGATGCAGCTGCAATCTACTTAATGCTAGCAATTCAAACTGGCTGGAATAAAGAGACTATTTTATCAATTGACCCTAACAATTATGAGCATGTATTAAGTGGAACTTTGAGTGAAAACCAGTCTATTATATTTTCAGAAAAACATAGAAGCCAAGATTCTAATCTTCCCTACAGTAGTTCAAAGGAGTTTATAGCTCCTAGCAACAAAGATGATAGATATTCGATCTATAATATTATTCAATTAGCAAAAAAGATTACAGCACCTCTTCAGGATTATTCGTTTGATTATATCCCTATGCACCATAAAGAAGAGGATTTAAACCCTCTATTTATATGCCTTAGATATTGGGCTGACTGGGTTTCTAAAGGAGGAAGACATACTTCATTATCTCAGAATAAAGCTTTTCAAACCGCAATTAAACATTTTATTAACAAGCATGAAATTAAAGAACATGGAAAGCAAATTTCAGCAATTGGTGATCTTACTTTAAGACTTCGCATTACGTGGATGCAAAATAAACGAAAAAAACTTCCTTTAACAGTTATTAGACTGATACAAGGACATACGACCAAAGATACTACAGACCGATATTACGACAATTCTGGTATAGCAAAACAAGATAGAGTAAAACGTTTAAGGATTGAACAAGAAAAAATCGTAACTTTACTTAGGCATCGAGAATTTAAAGGAATTATCGGAACACAAGTTAATCAAAATGCGACTACAAATCTAGGATTAAAAATTTTCCATATTCCAGGACAAAAAAATTCTTTATGGGGGTGTTCTAATCAATATGAACCAACATGGATCGGCTCAGAAAATGAGATTCCTGAGGGAAAAAAATGTTATTCAATTCAAAATTGTATTTTCTGCAAACAAATTCGCCTTTTTGAAGAATCTGTTCCTTATCTAATGGAACGACTACAACATCTAGAAGATTCAATGAGCGATATATATCAGCCTGATTCAACATTGATTGAAGAAAAATTGATTATTGAGTCAATTCTAGATAACTGGAATGATGATGATCATATTAAACAATCCGCACGGTACCAAAGAAAAAATGCACCTCTGTTACCTAGAAACTTAAATGATTTGAAAGTAATTTTTGAGGATGATTATGCTTGATCTTGATGAATATTTTACCACTGAATCGTTGCTGCAGGATCAAGCTGAGGCTGCTAGTGAAGAATTCAATCATGTTTTACAAACCACTGGAGGGAGAATATCTAGCTCAGTTATTTCACTATCTATAAAACTAAGTGAATATCCTGATCAAGACTTTCCTATTTCTGACTATTCTTCATATAAAGATGATGTATGGTTACTTGAATTTCCCACTGGTAGCAACCCTGTAAAAATCAACTTCAGAAAAGAAGATACAAAATACAATGGCTTAAAACGTGCATTGTTATATTACGTAATCCCAGATTTTTGCGCATTTGGCAACATTAGAAGTTACGCCACCACTAGATCTTATAATTCAACTTTTAACCTCTTTCTATCCTATATTTTTCACTATAATCATTTATCTCCAGATGACCCTTCTGATATAGATTGTATTAGTCCAGCTATATTAAACGATGCACTCGATAGAGCAAAAAACAATCAAGACACTCCAAGTCATTATTGTGACCTATTTCGTATCATTAGATTATGGTTATCATTATCTCATCAAGAAGCCATACCGGAGAATTACAGACTAAAGATAAATCCAATATCTGTTGATAATAAACGTCGATCTAAGGATGTTCTTAATCATTTTCAAGGTACATTATCTACTTGGCTGCCATTTTCTGAGGATGAACTCTCAAAATTAATGGAGTATTCATTATTCTGGCTCGAAATTGCATTACCAGAATTGATAAAAGTACGTGATTATATTGATGGCCTAGATTTATCAAATACCAGCCATGCTCCTTTCTATTCATGGGCACCAAACGAAGAATTTGAAAGACTTACAAACATTACAATTGATGGAATAAATGTAATGTCTAGCATTAGAAGTTTTCAAAAAACTAGCCTTCAAAGCCATAGTAAGCCCTACGTATATACATGGAAAAATCAATATGCAATAGCTTTAGATCATGTTAGGAATGCTTTGTTTATCTTAGTTGGTCTTACTGTAGGAATGAGAGCAAGAGAAATTGGGCAAATCATGCTAGACGATACCTACAAAGATAAAAATGATGAATATTGGATAAATATTACAAGATTTAAAACCACCAATGACCCAAATTATCAGGGTGAAACCGAAGTAATGCCTATTCCTTATTTTATCGGTAACTGCATAGATTGTTTTAAACATTTAAAAAGCTTATCTAATTTTAATAAGGAAGGTTATTTATTTCAGTCAAACAAAAGCAGAAAAGTACTAAATAATTTCACAAGCGGACAAATTAAGCTCATCACGAATGAAATTAGACAATTTACTGGAATCGAAAGTCCTCACACTCATCGGTTTAGAAAAACAGTAGCTGAAATATTAATTAATAGAAGTGAAAAAAATATCGATTTAATCCGAATGCTGTTTGGACATGAAAGCTATGCCATGACTCTGAAATATATAGCTAGAAATCCTTTTATGGTTAATGCAATTGCAGAAGCTATTGAAGTACATTTTACTGAGGATTTTCATGAGGTAGTACGCAATATTAGAGATGAGTCTTATTCAGGGAAATTAGCCGAAAGAATTGCAGATACAATGATCTCTATTCCAGAAAAATTTGTTGGAAAACAACTTAAACTTCAAATTATGAATTATGTATCACACATGCTTTCTAGTGGAGAGATTTGGTTTATCCACAGATCTGCTTTAGGCTCCTATTGTATTTATAGTGGCGAAATAGAAAAGGATGACCTACTTCCATGCCTTTTAGAAAAAAACAATTTGGGAACTTCTTTAACTCCTGATGTGAATAATTGTCAATTGGATTGTCAATATTGCGTTGTCCTTGAAAAATCGAGGAAAGCTATCTCCGACAACATCAACTTCTATCACGGTGTTTTAGAGTCAACTGATAACATTGGCCAGAAAGCAGAGGCAATGATCCGTAAAAAACTTGCAGCGAATGAAAAACATCTAGAAACCTTAGATATGAATCATCACAAAGTTAAAAAGGCTCTAAAAATGGAAGTGGTACAATTATGAGTTCAACAACAAGATCTAAAATTGTTAATGCTATCATTGAAGAAAATGTAAAAAATCCTAGTGTTAAATTAAAAATACAGGATATCTGTACAATTGTAGATATATCTAGACAATCATTTAATCGATATTATTCTGATTTGAAACCCTATATGAACGGTGAAAAACCTATTAGTGAATTAATTAAGGGTGAGGAGGAAATTTCTTCCGACAAATTATTATCTAGCTACCAATCAAAAATTGTTGAACTTCAGAATAAACTTAATGGGTTAGAAGAAGTCCATAGTAAAGAAATAGCTAAAATAAAAAATAATATGACAACTACATTAATGAACAATGATCTTACTTCATTTGATGCAGATACTATTAGATTACAGTTGCAGAAGCAAAGCTTACACAACGACAAACTACTAGAGAAGATCAATACTTTACAGAATGAATTAAGTAAACAACAAATAATACAAAGTACTAATTCTGCAATCCCCTCTTTCTCTGCTAAATTTGAAGTCTTAGAAGAGAATTTTGAATCGATTTTTAAAAATTATAAAGATACTGACAATATTGACACTTTCGAAGATGAAAAAGATAGTGCTATTAATCGCATAATAACAAAATTGAATAAACTTTCAGTTAATAGAAAAGTAGTTGTTATCATATTTATGGAAAGGTATCTATGCAGTTTTAATAAATTTGTCCAAAATTATGTATTTAATTCCGATACCCTCCATTTATTTGTCAGACTTCCCATCCACTCAAGATCAGAATTAAAATTAATCTTGAAAAAACTAAACAACCAATCAGGAATACAAATCTACATTCCACATTCAGATTCAGAGGCAATCACTAAATCACAACGTCAATTTTTTTTCAGAAATATCCCTAATTCTGAATTTCAGGCAGCTGATAAACCATTTATACCTTCAGTACAGGATGGTTTTGATAAAGTATGCCAATATCGAATAAATCAGGGGGATTAATGATAACAATACAGTCCATACTGATCGAATATAAAAGCGTCGATACACTTAATGATAGTCAGCATTTTGTCTTAAAAGCTATACTTCCTGGTGATAAAGAAATATTACTTAGCCATCCTAATTTATTTCTATACTACGAAACAAATAGAGCAATTAACACATCCAAGCGGTATGCAAATATCTTAGCTCAATTTTATTCATATTTATCTACAGATGAAAAGTTCCGGGATATTGAGATCAGCAAATATCATGTTCTTACTGATAACCGTGACATCAGAAAATGGCAAATTTATCGTCAAATAAAAAGAGTACAAAAACAGTCTAATAAACCGACTTCAAAGACGATTCTTGAAGATGCAAAAATTATTTTAAATTATTTCAAATGGTTACATAATTCTGGATACATCACTAATGTATCTATAGAGCATAAGAATTGGATTGCTAATTTCAAAAATCAAAGAATGCTTAATTATATTCAACAAACAGCTAAACAGGTTATAGATGCGAAAAATATAAAAGTTCTAGATAAAGAAAGACGACAAAGCTCTTCAAAGTCTCTTATTACAAATCAAGAGATTAAGGCTTTGATTAATGCTTATACTGATCCCGCCTACTCTGCCTTGTTTAAGCTGTCTCTTGGCACTGGTATGCGTCCTATAGAACTTGTCCAATTCCCATACCTTGGAAATGGAGAGAATAAACATATAATGCCATATTCTGAGATGGATAAAGATAATCCCACCATCGGGTTCGAAGTAATAGGCAAAGGGAAAAAGCTTCGAACTGTCAGAATTAATATCAAAGATCTTAAAGAATTAGATAATACTTATATCAAGCCTTTTTACAATGAAAGAAGAAAATTATATCGAGAAAAATATGGAATTGAGTGCCCACCATCAATCTTGTTTTTAAATAAAGTGGGGAAACCTATAACGCCAACAATGATTTCCAAACGCTCAAATGATGCCAAATTAAGAGCAATGAAATTTTATCCAGACTTTAGAGAAAAAATTACATTTTATGAAGCTAGGCATTGGTGGCCCACTATGTTTGCACTTGAGTTTTTTAAGGAAAAGCTTCTCGATAGTTCCTCAGAGGTTCTTTATGCAGCTTTTGCTGAAGCATTAAAGAATCAGATGGGACATGAGGATTTAGAAACCACCTACAAATACTACATCGATATGGCAAGACTAGTATATTCAGCACATCAAAGGACTGTTCATGAATTACTTGTCTCACCTCAAAAAACAGTTCAAGAAATGTTAGATGAAATGAAATAGCAAAGCTTATTAAAGTTTGCAAAATCAACATTTAATTGAACATCCATTCTTATTCAAGTTGGACACTTTAATAAATTCTTTGATAAATTAAGGTGTCCCTTTACTTGGACAAAAACTAAATATTACTCTACTGCTTTACCTCTCTTTTTATACATAGATTCACCTTCAAGATTAACGTCATGCGACTCATAGTTTGTCATAAAAAAACCGCCATTATTAATGGCGGTTTTTTATAAGCTAGATACTTATAAACTACGCTGATTTACACGCTTAGATAATTCTTCAGCACTTTCTACCCGTTCAGAGTAGCGGTCAGTGAGGTATGAAGCCTGTCCTCTCGTTAAGAGGGTAAACTTGTATAACTCTTCCATTACATCGACAATACGGTTGTAGTAAGAAGAAGGCTTCATACGACCATCCTCTTCAAACTCCATGAATGCTTTGGGTACTGAGGACTGATTTGGAATCGTGATCATCCGCATCCAGCGTCCTAGAATACGCAATTGATTCACTGCATTAAAAGATTGAGAGCCACCACACACTTGCATTACAGCTAAGGTTTTACCTTGAGTTGCACGTATTGCACCTGCTGCAAGTGGAATCCAGTCAATTTGAGCTTTCAAGATGGAACTCATTGAGCCATGACGCTCAGGAGAGCACCACACCATACCTTCTGACCATGCTAAGAGTTCATGAAGCTCTTTCACTTTAGGATGTTCCATATCACCATCTTCAGGGAGAGGTAAACCTTTAGGATGGAAAATTTTAACTTCGGCACCGAAATACTCTAGGATTCGGCCAGCTTCTTGAACAGCTAAACGGCTATATGATCTATCACGGTTTGAACCATACAGAAGCAGTATTCTTGGTGGATGATCTAGCTCTTTGGCTTGAACCTTTTCTAAAGTAGGCTTTTCTAAAAGACTTAAATCAATATTCGGTAAATTCATCAGATTTATACCTCTTTAAAAACTTTTTTTCTCAGCCATAAAGACACCGTAACTAAAGTGATCAATACAGGAACTTCTACTAATGGCCCAATGACTGTTGTGAAAGCAACAGGCGAAGCTAGGCCAAAAGTGGCAATAGCGACAGCAAGCGCCAATTCAAAATTGTTTCCTGCGGCAGTAAAGGAGATAGCGGTAGTTTTAGGATAGTCATTGCCCATCCACTTGCTCATGAAGAAGCTAATAAAGAACATCACAATAAAGTAGATGGTTAAAGGAATTGCAATTCTAAGCACGTCTAGAGGTAGATTGACTACTTCACCACCTTTAAGGCTAAACATGGCTACAATCGTAAATAAGAGCGCAATCAGACTAAGTGGACTGATCTTGGGAATAAACTTAGTTTGATACCATAGCAACCCTTTTTGCTTCACTAAAAACATTCGGGTTAAGAAACCAAGTAGGAATGGTATGCCGAGATAAACGAGGACAGCATGAGTAATTGTCCAAAAGCTCACATCAATAACCTGTGCTTCCACACCAAAATAAGGCGGTAAGAAGGTCAGGAAAAGCCAAGCATAGGTACTAAAAAACAAAATTTGGAAAATACTGTTAAAAGCCACCAATGCCGCTACGTACTGATTATCGCCACAAGCTAATCCATTCCATACCAACACCATAGCGATGCATCGAGCTAATCCAATCAAGATTAAGCCTGTCATATATTCAGGATAGGAATGTAAGAAAACTATTGCCAGGATAAACATCAGACATGGAGCTATCAGCCAGTTCTGAACAAGGGATAAAGTCAGAGTGCGTTTATCCTCGAACACTTTTGGCAAAGTTGCATAATCGACTTTAGCGAGTGGTGGATACATCATCAGAATTAGTCCTATTGCGATAGGAATATTCACTGAATCCACGCTTAACCTATCCAGTGCAACAGAAGCTTGAGGAAAGAACACGCCAATGCCTACCCCTAATGCCATGGCAATAAAAATCCATAGGGTCAGGTTTCGGTCTAGAAATGAAAGTCTTGAGTTAGACATAGCTTACTCGATATTAGAAATCTTGTTGATTTCATTGATGAGTTCAGAACGAGAAAGGTGATTTACATCAAGTGCAAATAAAGCGTCTAAGCGTCTATTAATGTGATCAACAGTCTTTAAGAATGCTTGAAGTTTTTCTTCTTGAGGAAGGTCTAAATGTGATGGGTCGGCTAATCCCCAATGAGCTTTAATTGCATCATTCAAATATAGTGGACATGACTCTTGAGCAGCCGAATCGCATACTGTAATCACAACATCAGGTTGGTATCGTTCACAGTCATCCATTGTTTTGCTTGATAAGCCTTCTATAGATAGCCCTAAGTTTTCCAAAGTCTTAATCGTTAAAGGGTGGACTTTGCCTGTAGGTTTACTACCCGCACTATAAGCTTTCCATCCTTCAGGAGCACGACTATTAAATAACACTTCTGAGAGGATGCTGCGGCAACTATTGCCTGTACATAAGAAAAGGAATTTCATAGTTATTAATCACAATGAATAGAGATAAAGGTATCAGTAGAAGTGCTGTTAATCATGTCTTCGTTTTGATTCGAGATAATATTTAGTACAGCTTTAGCCCATTCAGGAAGATTTGGGTTCAGACGGTAATAGACCCATTGTCCTTGTCGCTGATCTAGCAAAATCGAAAGGTTTCTAAGTAATGCTAGGTGTCTGGAAATCTTAGGCTGACTAAGCTGCAAACGTTCAGTAAGTTCACAGACACACATATTCTGCTTAGCCAAAACAAGCTTTAAGATATCCAAGCGAGTTGGGTCAGAAAGACATTTAAAGAAATCCGTTTGATCCATTTTTAACACTCATTTATATGCTATTACGTATATACAAATATCCATATGTTAATACAATTGATATTTTGTTCAACCTAAAGCTGTTATATGAAAGATCTCGTTAAATATTTTAAGTCTAAAAAAATCATTTATCGAAAAATGACACAGGTTGAGTCGTCTTACGCTCATAATGACATCGGTTGAGTCGCAGTATGATGTCATTATTATTCGTTAGAAGAACTAAGATACTGAATTGATTATCAAACTAATGACAAGCTATGTGCCGTTTGACGGATTTCACTACCTTACAATTAGATCGCCTATTACATTCGTCAGCAGTTGCTTCTTATGACGTTGAATTAAACGTGCATCCATTCCTAAAGAAATGGGTTTTTCAACATCTAGAATTGGGTGATCTCCAATAAATAGTATTTCTGACATTTCACAGCTGAAATGGCTTTTAATAACTTCATAGATATTATCTTCAGGTTTTATAGCCCCAATTTCATAACTTAAAAAAAGCGCATCAAATACATTTGGAAGCAGCTTTTTAAGTTGCTCTCCGTAAGGCATGGCTAAATTAGAACATAGTGCAATTTTAAATTCATGCTCTTTTAATATTTGTAATGTGGATGTCGTATCTTTATAAAGTTCAATTGTACTTAACTCAAATAGGAGATCATCATTTATTTCGTGCAAAAGTTGAGGGGGAATATTTTCTCCAAAGAGCATAGCTAATTGTGCAATATCAACAGGATTAGACATAATAACATTTGCATCTTTGGTGCTTGGTTTTCTACCATTATCTTTTAGCCACTTCATTAACTTGCGATATGGAGATCGGCTTGTACCAATTTTTACAAGTGTACCGAAAGCATCAAAAACAATGACTTTAGGAAGGTGATTCATCATTCTTAGTATGGATACTAAACTTATAGTAAGTTCAGTCTAACCAAGGATTAAGAAAATGCAATTCGATTCATTTCATATTTCTAAAAAGATAAACTAGGGAGCTCAATATTCCAAAATATTGATTTAGAAGAAGACCGATGAAACGAATTAACTAAGTAAGTTGTATTAGTTCAGACTTGATCGTACATTCTTCTTGAAAAAGAGAAAGTTACCCGTTTTGATAAAGGTGTCGAAATCTTAATCAAACAAAGGTAACTTTCTTATGTTGCATACTAACAATCAAATCATTAAACACAAAGTAGGTCTGCTTAATTTAGCTGAAGAGCTTCAGAATGTATCCAGAGCATGCAAAGTGATGGGTGTTTCAAGAGATACATTTTATCGCTATCAGGAATTAGTGAAGTCTGGTGATATTGACGCACTGATTAATAAGTCCCGTCGAGTACCAAATTTAAAAA